>NZ_JBTXLT010000016.1:0-49629 GCF_054871725.1 Enterococcus sp. LJL99 | reverse complement strand
AATTTTCTGGTATTCTTATCCATAGGGAACAACCTTTCTGATAATTTGTGGTTTTGGTCGATTTCATTTTATCAGTTTGTTGTTCCTTTTTTGTGTTTGAACACTCAAAAAAGTGTTGATGGGTTTTCCTTTAGGAATATCCACCAACACAAATTATTATAGAGCCATTCTTTTTTTATATTGTTATAAGATAAATTTTCTCTTGTATTTATAAACAGAAAAGTTATACTATAAAATAACTTGAAAAAATGAAAAGAGGTTTGTTATGGGGGAAAATCAGTTAAAAAGAGAGATAACATTTTTTGGCGCTTTTGCGACTGTTATGGGGACAGTCATTGGAGCCGGCGTTTTTTTTAAAACAGCAAGCGTAGTGAACTATGCCCAATCAGCTAGTTTAACGATATTCGCTTGGATTCTGGGTGGTTTATTGACATTGTGTGCTGGCTTGACAAGTGCGGAATTAGCAACTGCTATTCCAGAAACGGGAGGAGCAATTAAATATATAGAATATACCTATGGAAAATTAGCAGGATTTTTATTAGGTTGGGCACAGTCAATTATATATTTTCCAGCTAATATTGCTGCCCTTTCAATTATATTTAGTACACAATTAATAAATTTATTTCATTTATCAACGGATTTACTGATTCCAATCGCGTTGACTGCAGGATTCAGTATTACAGTGATTAACCTGTTAGGAACAAAAACGGCAGCTAATCTACAGTCGGTGACTTTAATTATCAAAATGATACCGATTGTCATGATTTTAATAAGTGGTTTATTGATTAAAGGGCAAGTTTCGGTATCGTTGTTCCCGATTCAACCAGGAAAAGATGCTGGTTGGATTCAAGCGTTGAGTGGGGCTTTATTAGCGACAATGTTTGCTTATGATGGTTGGTTAGGTGTTGGAAATGTTGCTGGTGAAATGAAAAGACCTGAGAAAGATTTACCTAAAGCGATTATCTTAGGGTTGGCGGTTATTACTCTCGTGTATGCACTAATAAATTTTGTTTTTTTAAAAGTTTTATCAATTGATCAATTAGCAGGAAATTTAAATGGTTCTTCAGAAGCAGCAGTAATTATTTTTGGTTCTGTTGGCGGTAAAATTGTTACTATGGGTATTTTGATTTCGGTATACGGCGCACTGAATGGCTATACAATGACAGGCATTCGCGTTCCATATGCTTTAGCACTAGAAAATTTAATTCCTTTTAGCTCGCAATTTAAAAAATTATCTAAGCGATTTGTGGTTCCTTATGTAGCGGGTTTATTTCAATTTTTTATTGCAGCAATCATGATGTTTTTAGGAAATTTTGATTTGTTAACAGATATGTTAGTATTTGTTATGTGGGTGTTTAATATTTTGATTTTTTATGCAGTGTTTATTTTGAGAAAAAGAGAACCTGATTTATTAAGACCTTATAAAGTTCCTCTATATCCTTTTATTCCAATTATTGCTATTTTAGGTGGTCTTTTTATTGTTATAACTACTTTATTTACACAATTAACATTAGCTTTGATTGGATTAATCATTACAATTTTAGGAATTCCAGTCTATTTTATTCAAAAAAAATATATTAGTCATTGATATTGTCAAAAATTTCTCTATTTGTTGAAGATGGTGAGAGAATTAAATACAACCAGTCTGCTATAATAATAAGTGATTTAAGTCTTTGTCTTTAGATGAAGTAAGCTCCTTTCTGACCCTTTCAGTTAGGAGCTGTGTTTTTCTCAAAAATTTTTATGATATTCATAATTTTTGAAAGTTATGCAAGGTTTTTTTCTTGTATAATGAATTTAACAAACGATAAACTATTTTGGGGAAGATAGTGCATCAAAACTCTTGATAATACTAGAAGTGCTGTTAATTCAGTACTTCTAGTATTATTTTTTGCGAAAAATGAATATAAAAGTCAATTTTTAGGAGATTGAGTCAAAAGTATTTAACTTAAATAATCAGGTGAGACTATTTGTCTCATCCACTATCGAATCACTTCGTTCTCAGGACATGTAGCAATAAGCGACAATTCACGAAAATAACAAGAAACACGAAAGGTTTTCATTTGAGATAGAATGATTTCTATCTGGTGTTTTTAAAGTTTTTGTGGATTGTCGCTTATTTTTTGTAGAAATCGCTTCTGCCATTACTATTTATTAAGGTCATAAAATCATTGTTTAGCTTATTTTTGAGAGAGTTGCATTTATTCGGTTGTATAAGATAGAACAAAAGTTTCTTTATTTTTGCCTCAACCTCCCTAATTTCTTTTTTTTTTCGTTTTTTTTTTGAGTAAATGCGTATCTTTATTTTAGGAGGTGTAAAAAATGAAGATTAGAATCCTTTCTCAAAAATTAATCAATTGGGGAGTGAAGCATCAAGCAAAAGATTTATACATTTTACCAAAAAAAAGAGGGTTTACAGTCTTTTTCAAAACAAGTACTAAGAAGAAAATTTTTAAAGAACTATCGCAAGAAGCGGGTGAAAAACTCATCTCTCATTTCAAATTTATTGGAAGTATGGATGTGAGTGAAAAGCGTAAAGCGCAGATTGGTTCAGTCACTTATTCGACTGCCAAAAAGAACTGTCGTCTCCGCTTATCGACAGTTGGCGATTTCAAGCACAGAGAAAGTTTAGTGATTCGTTTTTTGCATTCTTTTGGTCAGAGTAATGAAGACTATTTTTTTCCTAATCAACTGGAGATAATCAAGCGACAGGTCAATCAAAAAGGTTTATATCTTTTTTGTGGTCCAGTCGGTTCTGGAAAGACGACTCTTATGTATAAATTAGCAAAAAGAGAAGGCGTTGATTATCAAGTGATGACAATCGAAGATCCAGTTGAAATTGAGGAAGAAAGCTTTCTTCAATTACAAACGAATGAAAAAATTGGTTTAACCTATGATGCATTGATTAAAGTTTGTTTACGCCACCACCCTGATATTTTGATTATTGGAGAAATTAGAGATGTTTCGACTGCTAAAGCAGCTTTAAGAGCATCTTTAACAGGACTTACTGTTTTTGCAACCATTCATGCTAGGAGTGTAGCCGGCGTTTATCAACGTTTAGTTGACTTGGGTATCTCAGAAAGAGAGTTGTTGAATAGCTTAAAGGGGGTCGTCTATCAGCGCTTATTAGTTTGTCATACAGTAAAAAAAGAAACCAGTGCTGCATTATTTGATTATGATTTTGCTGGAAAAAAGGAGACGAAGTGGTCGAGTATTTTAAGAAAGGCGTGGGCATATGGATTTATTGATGATCTTACATTTGAAAAAGAAACGAACCATTAAATTAACTAAAAAACAGCAATTTTCTTTTATTAATTTATTATCAGATCTTTTGAAAAATGGGTTTACCATTCAAGAAAGTCTAAATTTTATGGAAAAGTCACACACAATGCCTAAAAAAATTATTCAGTTTTTGACTCATTTAATGAAGCAAGGAGAATCATTTGATCGCGCTCTAGCATTTTTAGCCTTTGATCCGTTAGTCATTACTCAAATAGAGCTAGCTCAAAAACATGGTAATTTATCACAGACATTAGAAAAAATTTGTCAATATATGACTTTAGTAACGAAACAAAGGCAAAATTTTTATAAAATCATTAGTTATCCTGTTTTACTGCTTATTTTTGTGGGAGTAGTTCTAGTCGGTATGAGACAATTTCTGTTACCTCAACTTATCACAACAAACATGGTTCAAAGAAATAATTTTGGCATTCAATTTATTCAAAATAGTCCTTACTACTTTATTGGTGCTTTTATTTTGGGGCTGACTTTAATATTAGCTGTCAAAGTATTATTAAATCGAAGAGAAGTAATCCAAAAGGCTAATTTTTTAACCTCATTACCACTTATTGGTTCATTTTATGCTAATTATTATTCTGCCTTTTTTGCTTTAGAGTGGGGCAAGCTATTTTCTCAAGGTCTTGAAATAAAAACTGTTCTTCAATTAATGAGTAGATCAAATCAATTATCTTTGATGAAGGAAGTTGCTAAAACAATAGAGAAACAATCCATTAGTGGATTACCGTTTCATGAACAACTAAAAGAATTTCATTTTTTTTCATTGGAATTAGCGACGATTATTGAGCAAGGTGAAGTAAAGGGTAATTTAGGACGTGAGTTGATTATCTATAGTGATCTTTCTTTTCAACAATTTTTTCTAAAAATCGAAAAAGCGATTCAATGGATTCAACCAGTCATTTTTCTATTTGTAGCCATTTTAGTAGTCAGTGTTTATGCTGCAATGTTGATGCCAATCTATGGAGGGATGGAGAATTTTTTATGAAAAAAATAGGAAAGAAGTACACGGGTTTTACTTTATTAGAAATGTTAGTGGTTCTGTTGATTATTTCAGTATTAGTTTTACTTTTTGTACCTAACTTATCTAAGCACAAAGAAAGTGTGGATAAAAAAGGACAAGAAGCTATTGTAAAGGTAGTTGAAACTCAATTAGATCTCTACGAGATGGAAAAAAATCAAAAAGCTACTGTAGATAAATTACTTGCAGAAAACTATATTACAAAGGAACAATATGATAAATATAATGAAAGTAAGAAGTAAATCGATTGATTTATGTGCGTTTACATTAATTGAGACCTTAGTTGTCTTACTTTGTTGCTCACTATTTTTGTTGCTGCCAGTCCTTTCAATTCAATCTTGGCAAAAAAGAATAGAGGTACAGCAATTTTTATCATCCTTTGAAAAAAATATCTTATTTACACAGCAAATGGCTATTGTAAATAGTATGGATACTCGTCTGTTTTTAGATGAAGAAAAGCAAGAAATATTTTTTTATTCAACCAAACAAGTAGCTGACAAAACTAAGCTAATCATTCCAGAAGTATTAAAGGTTTCTGGACCAAAACAAATAGTTTTTAAGAAAGCGACAGGAAATAACGGGAATCTGTCTAAATTTATTTTTAATTGGCAATCAGGAAAACAAAGAATTGAATATCAATTTCAGTTAGGGAGTGGGCGTTTTGTCAAAAAAAGTATTGAATTATAATGGCTATTTATTATTAGAGAGTCTATTAGCTCTGGCTTTAGTCACTGTGATAATTATGAGTTATCTATCGTTAAATACTTATTTGTTCCAAAAAAATAAAAAAATAATTAATCAGCAAACGATGTTTCGTATTTTATATGAAGAAATAAGTGAGTACAAATCACATGGCGGTCGTTTAGAAAGAGAGATTATTCAAGGAAATCAGGTATTTACGGTGAAATTGTTGACAAATAAAACAGAATTGATAGGAGCAGAAATTAGTGGAAATAATGACTACTTCAAGTTGGAAAAAACAGCAGGTGGCTATTGAATTTAAAGCATTTACTTTAATAGAATGCTTGCTGTCACTAATGATTTTATCTTTCTTATGTTTACTTTTTTCTGCTTTGATTAAAAATGTTGTTGTGACAACAAAGTATATGGAAAACGCGGAAGAGAAAGAATGGCAGGTTTTTTTGCTTCAACTTGAAAATGAACTGAAAAATTGTACGTATGAATTTACTACTACGAATAAAATCGTCTTTAAAAATAATAAAAACAAGCATAGTGTATGGATCGAAAATAAGTTAGAAAAAATAGTGAAAGTTGATAATGGAGGCTTTCAACCACTATTGATTAATGTGAAGCAAGCGACTTTTTGTGATATGGGAAATTATGTAAGTATTGAAGTA
This sequence comes from Enterococcus sp. LJL99, assembly GCF_054871725.1. NCBI lineage: Bacteria > Bacillati > Bacillota > Bacilli > Lactobacillales > Enterococcaceae > Enterococcus > Enterococcus sp. LJL99. The sequence continues at coordinate 43,956 of NZ_JBTXLT010000016.1, read as the reverse complement.
ACGTTTACTAATAATCGATCTTACTTTGGGAAATGGGTTATTGGAAAGGAACATTTAGATGAAAAAAAAATTTCAGGGCTCAGCTTTGATGACGACATTGCTTTTCTTTTTCTTGTTTAGCTTTTTATTTTTGACAATTTTAGAAGATTTTAAACTGACTCAACAATTCTATTTCGAAACAAAAGATTTTTACATTGCAAAAATGATGGTACATTTGTTTTTAACTACTGAAAAAATTCCAGCAGAAAAAGGTGAAATAACTTTTTCTGCTGGGACGTTACTTTATAATTGTGAAGGAGAGTCTGTTTCAATGCAGATAACGGTCAATAAGAAACAATATTTTTTTGAGGAAATCAAAATTTCGAGATAAGTTTGTGAAATGTGTATCAAATTTTTGTTCGTATAAAGTTAGTACAGAATCGAAAATACTGTTTTTACGCTATTATTTGTCTTTAGTAAATATTAAGATTACTTGATTTACAAATAATCTTGTGAAATTGATTGATTATTGTCTGGTTTTTCGTTAAAATAGAACAGGTATGAAAATTGTTATATTTTAGATGGAAACTGAGGTGTTTTTTTGTTCTCCAAAAAAATAGAAAAGGCTTTCGATTTAATGCAGCAAGCCATTGATTTGTTGAAAAAATCTATGAATTCGTCTTTTTTAGATGGATACATTGAAAATGGTGAAAATATTGTTGATCAATTTCAAGTTCGTGTTTTTGAAGAGGTTCCAGATCAACAGACGGTTCAGCAACTTGAAGGAATTTATCAGCAACTACAAGCGATAGAATTAGAACCTGAAGAAATTCGTAAGCTGACCCAGCTAGTTTTACTCAAAGGGAATAAAGAAGAACCATTACAAGCAAACCATCAGCTAACACCAGATAGTATTGGTTTCTTATTTGTTTATTTGCTTGAGCAATTGACAGATAAAGAAAAAAAATTACGTATTTTGGATATTGCTTCTGGAATGGGAAACTTACTTTTGACGGTCGTGTTGAACTTGAATTTAGCTAAGTATAGTGTTCAAGGGTATGGTGTTGATATTGATGATACACTTTTATCAGTTTCAGCTACAAATAATGAATGGACTGAATCAGGAATTCAACTGTTTCATCAAGATGGCTTACAAGATTTGTTGATTGATCCTGTAGATGTTGCTATTAGCGATTTACCGATTGGTTATTATCCAAACGATGAAAAAGCTAAAGCCTTTGTATCAGCGGCAGATAGCGGACACAGCTATGCCCATCATCTATTGATGGAACAAGCAATGAAATTTGTTGTTCCAGATGGCTATGGTTTGTTTTTGGTTTCGAGTAATATTTTTGAAACGGATCAAAGTAGTTTTTTCAAGAAATGGCTACAACAGAATGTTTATGTTCAAGGAATCATTCAATTACCAGATGAACTATTTCGTTCAGAAGAGTCACGTAAAAGTATCTTAATTGTGCAAAATAGAGGAGAAAAGAGCCAACAAGTTGAGGAAGTCTTACTCGCGAAACTTTCTTCATTTAAAGATACTGCAAAACTCACTCAATTTTTTAAACAATTTGAGGCTTGGAAGTCCTTGAATTTAAAATAAAACACATATAGTAAGAGGAGATTATTATGTCTAAAACAATTGCAATCAATGCTGGAAGCTCAAGTTTAAAATGGCAATTATATGAAATGCCTATGGAAGAAGTCGTTGCAAAAGGAATTGTTGAGCGAATCGGCTTAAATGATTCAATCTTTACAATCAAATATGGGAACGATGAAAAATACGAAGAAATCATTGATATTGATAATCATGAAATTGCCGTTAAAATGTTACTAGATAAGTTGATTGAATTAAATATTTTATCTTCTTACGATGAAATTACAGGTGTTGGACATCGTGTAGTTGCCGGTGGAGAAGACTTTAAAGATTCTGTTGTGATTACAGACGAAGTACTAGAAAAAATTGAAAAATTAGCAGATTTAGCTCCATTACACAACCCTGCAAATGCAATGGGAATCACAGCGTTCAAAAAAATCTTACCAGATATTATTAGTGTGGCAGTTTTTGATACAGCTTTCCATACAACAATGCCTAAACACAACTATCTATATAGTATTCCAACTGAGTACTATGAAAAATTTGCAGCTCGTAAATACGGTGCTCATGGAACAAGCCATAAATATGTAGCTGAACGTGCAGCAGAGATGTTAGGTCGTCCAATTGAAGAGTTAAAAATCATTACTTGTCATTTAGGGAATGGTGCTTCAATCACTGCGGTTGATGGAGGAAAATCTGTCGATACATCTATGGGCTTCACCCCTCTTGCTGGAGTGACTATGGGAACTCGTTCAGGTGATATCGACCCTTCATTATTAGCTTATTTGATGGAAAAACTTGAATTGACAGACATCAAAGATATGATTAACATTTTGAATAAAAAATCTGGTTTATTAGGTTTGACTGGCATTTCTAGTGATATGCGTGATTTAGAAGCTAATTTAGATAAAGAAACTGTACAAGTAGCTTATGATGTCTTTACTGACCGCATTCGTAAATATATAGGTAGTTATGTAACTGTGATGAATGGTGTGGATGCGATTGTCTTCACTGCTGGAATCGGCGAAAATGATGCACATGTTCGTAGTGAAGTTATTAAAGGAATGACATGGTTTGGTTGTGAACTAGATGCTGACAAAAACAATGTTCGTGGAAAAGAATCTGTCATTTCAACAGAAGATTCAAAAGTAAAAGTTTTATTGATTCCAACTGATGAAGAATTAATGATTGCTCGTGATGTAGAAAGACTAAGAAAATAGTTTCTTCTATTATATTGTAGAAAAAGTGCCTTAAAGAGTTTCTGAACTCTCTAGGGCACTTTTTTTATTTAAACGAATAAATATAGCAAAAACTGCTGATTATTCGTTGCGAAACTTATTGTGGTTTACTAAACTATATTTATATATGCGATTATTCTGTAGTTTAAATCTTAGGTCTTTTCACTTCCGTTAAAAAATATACATGAGTTCATATGGGAAACTTTTGTTATATTATTATTTATCGTTATACTAATTTGTTTTTTGTCTTTTTTTATACAAAAATAGAGAGGAGAAATGGCTTGTAATGCCTATATTATAGCTTTTCTTATCAAATTTTAATGGAAAAAACTACATGTGTTTATTTTATATGTTTCAAAATGTAAAAATAAAATACCTTTTTTATCAATACGATATTGTTACAATTCGCTATTTATCGCTATTTTTGTAATATTTGTTTGTAAATGTATATTTGAAATCAGGGTGACAAAGTTTTATTTTTTTGTTTTTTTATTTATTTTAGCGGTGAAAACCCTTTGGGAACAAGTGTTTTTTCTGAAAATTTTACAAACTGTCATTCAATAAAAATACTTGTAATGAATTGTCACTCAATTTTTACCTATGAAATGTTTTTAGGTGATAAAGTATGTCAAGTCGATAACGAAACGACAAAAAATATTTTATTACAAAGGAGAACGACATGAAATCAATTAAAACGATTTTATTAGGAACAACTTTGGCTGTAGGATTTGGGATTTTTATGGGAACAACGGATGCACATGCGGAAAGCAACTCATATATAGTTCAATCAGGAGACACGCTATCTACTATCTCTCACCAATTTAAGGGAGATGACAGCTTAATCGAAAAAATTGCTCAAGATAACAAAATTGAAAATATCGATTTGATTTTTGTTGGTGAGGAGTTAATTATCAATACTGAAAATGAAGGACAACCTTCATCTGAAAAAACAGTGAAAGCGGAAGAAGTTCCTGTACAAGAAGAAGTTGTTGTTGCTGAAGCACCAGCGGCAACAAATGTAGCTGCACAACCAGCAACGACTTCATCAGCAAAAGAATGGATTGCTCAAAAAGAATCAAGTGGTTCTTATGATGCGACTAATGGAAGATATATTGGAAGATACCAATTAGATGCTTCTTATTTGAATGGGGATTATTCACCAGAAAATCAAGAACGTGTGGCAGATAATTATGTGGCTCAACGCTACGGTTCGTGGGAAGCAGCTCAATCATTTTGGTTAGCTAACGGTTGGTATTAATTAAAACTGCTCCATTGTAAAATTTGATGAGCTTTTTAATTATCATTAACTGCCTAAAATAAAGTGGAACAAACGTGGGTGAGACAAAAGTAAAAAACACTTTTGTTTTATCTTTTAAAACCGAACAAACGGCACAAAACAATCAGAATCTCGGCAATTTCCAAACCATCATTCATTGCAAAGAACGCAATAACTGCTGGTTCGTCCAATTGCTCAATTCTAAGCGATTGTTTTCTGACCTGATAAACGGTGGTGCAAAAGCAGCTCCTACGGAAATTTCTTCTTACTTCTCAGAGCTAACCGCTTTCGTCCCAACCCCATCGTTCTCATTAAACATACTAAAAACGGCCCTTCAAAATATTTGAAGTGGCCGTTTTTATATTTAATCTTCTTCGACAGGAATTTTATTATCCAAATCTGTACGTACAACTAATACGTCGCAAGAGGCGTTTCTAATAACATATTCTGAAACAGAGCCGATAAATAAGCGTTCTACTGCATTCAATCCTGTAGCACCTAATAAAATTAAGTCAACATCATATTGTTGTGGTAGCTGTTTGGCGATGATTGGTTTAGGTGACCCGTATTCAATAGTAGTCACTATTTTTTTACAACCATGTTTTTCAGCCTGTTCTTTGTAACCAGCCATTGTTTGTTTGGCCATTTCAGTTGCTTGTTCTGCTAACATGCCATCAAAAGAGGAAACAGACTGGAAGGCACGAGTATCAATCACATGAACCAACATTAGTTCCGCGTTGTTTCTTTTAGCTACATTCATAGCTTTTTGAAAGGCTAATTCAGATTCAGCTGAACCATCTACTCCTACCATGATTTTTTGATAATTTTGTGTCATCGTTGACCACACTCCTTTCAATTCATAAGAAAATTTGAAATAAACTTTATATATTAATTGTAAAGCAATTACTGAGAAAATGGAAATGAAAAAAGATCCATTTACTAACGGATCTTTTTAGAGAAAAGTAAACTAAAGACAGCCGAGGAAACTAATAATAAAATAATATAGAGTAAAGAAACGTAAAATTGATTTAAGATTCCTGCTAAGATTCCCAACAAAGCTAAGAACAAATCGAAGTAAGCAGATTTTTGTAGAAACTGTCTATTTTGCAAAATTTCATCATCACGCATTAAAGACAGAAAAATAGTTGTCTTTTTTAATAAAAAGAAGCTAAGCAAAATAAGTAAACCAGCAGATAAGAAAATAACTAGTCGTAGCATAATGTTCTCCTAAAATAAAAAACAATTTGCTGTTTAGCAAATTGTTAGTTAATCGATTAAATGGTAAAATCCGTCGATGCCGTTTTTCGTCCTATAGTATTGAACCCGCAACTTAACGCAGGTGGGTTCCTCGACCGTTAGCTTCGAACTACCAAATGATAAGGCTTGTTACCAGCTTAGGTACCAAAAGGATCCCTAGATATCAATAAAATGTTCGGTCAACACACAAAAAAGACAACGCGTACATCACAGATTTACCATCTTTATAGTACCATAGAGTAAAAAAAACAGCAATGCGGGAGACTTAAAACAACTACTATTTTTTGGATTTTTCATTTTTCCATTGTTGAATTCTGTTATATTGTTGATGCAAGGCTTGTTCATATTTACCAGTATCGATAGGTGTGTAGTAGTTTGCATTTTTAAGTCGATCAGGTAGATATTGTTGATTTACCCACGCATTTTCAAAGCTATGGGGGTATTGATAGCCAATTCCACGATCTAATTCTTTTGCGCCTGAATAATGAGTATCTTTTAAATGATTTGGTACTTCGCCAGCTTTTCCTGCACGAATGTCAGCAAGTGCATTATCAATTGCAATAATACCTGAATTTGATTTTGGCGATAAGCACAAGTCGATAACAGCACTAGCTAGTGGAATACGAGCTTCTGGAAAGCCAAGTTTTTCGGCAGCTTGAACGGCTGTGACAGCACGAGCGGCTGCGGGAGGATTTCCTAATCCAATATCTTCATAAGCGATAACCATTAAACGACGACAAATAATAGGTAAATCACCAGCTTCGACTAGTCTAGCGAGGTAATGAAGAGCGGCATCTACATCACTTCCGCGAATCGATTTTTGAAATGCGGATATCACATCGTAATGGGCATCACCATCCTTATCGTGAGTAAGAGCTTTTCTTTGAAGACACTCTTCCATAATAGAGATCGTGATAATAATCTCTTTATCTTTATTTTCTGGCGTTGATTTTACGGCTAATTCCAAGCTATTTAATGCGCTTCTTAAATCACCATTTGTTGCACGACTAAGATGCAATAGCGCACGAGCATCTAATTTTACAGGATAATTTCCTAATCCTCGTTCCTTATCAGTCAATGCTTCAGTGATTGCTTTTTCAATATCCTTTTCGTTTAAAGATTTTACTTCAAATATTTGTGTTCTGCTACGAATGGCAGGGTTTATCGTGATATATGGATTTTCTGTTGTTGCGCCAATCAAGATAATTCGACCATTTTCTAAATGAGGCAGAAGGAAATCTTGTTTTGTTTTATCCAAGCGATGAACTTCATCTAATAGTAAAATAACAGTTCCACTCATTTTTGCTTCTTCCGCAACGATTTGTAAATCTTTTTTTGTATCAGTTGCGGCATTTAGTACCCGAAAAGCATAATTGGTTGAGCCGGCAATTGCACTTGCAATGCTTGTCTTACCAGTTCCAGGAGGACCGTAGAGAATCATTGAAGACAACATCCGCGCATCAACCATCCGGCGAATAATTTTACCGCTGCCAACGAGTTGTTGTTGACCAACAACTTCATCTAAATTTCTAGGTCGCATTCGATAAGCTAAAGGTTGTTGCATAGTGTGACCTCCTTTATATTACTTATTAAGTATAACACAAAGAACGTTTGTTTGTATTGGATTACTTTTAAGTAAATCAGGACATTTTGAAGGTATTGCGATAATAGTTGGAACCGAAGTGAATGAGTTTATAAGTAGGCAAGCCATGGCGCGAATGAAACGTATGTTTTTTGGCATCCTTTTTTTACTAACAATTTCTATTTCACGGCCTAGATGTTGTTCTTTCGATGGATAAAGTAACTAGATTCGTGTATTATTAAGGGTGGTGAAAAAAATGGATGAAGTGATTACTTTTTTTAACAAACACACGACAGAGGAGATTGCAAAATTTCTATTAGGAATGTATTTGGAATATGAAACATCTGTTGGTACTATGGCAGGCTATATTGTTGATAATGAAGCTTACTTAGGACCAGAAGATGAAGCGGCCCATAGCTTTGGTTTACGAAAAACACCGCGCTTACAAGCGATGTATGAACAACCTGGAACAATCTATTTATATACGATGCATACCCATTTGATTTTAAACATTGTGACCCAAGAAAAAGGGAAACCTCAAGGGGTCATGATTCGTGGCATTGAACCAGTCGTAGGAATCGAACAAATGGAAAAAAATCGCGGTAATCGCAAAGGGATAGAGTTGACTAATGGTCCAGGGAAATTAGTTGCAGCATTTGATATCGATAAAAAGCTATATGGGTCATCAATTTTTACTAGTAGCCTACATTTAGTTCCAGAAAAAAGAAAATATCCTAAAAAAATTCTTGCCAAACCTAGAATTGGTATCCCTAATAAAGGAGTGTGGACAGAACTGCCGTTACGTTATGTAGTTGCTGGAAATCCGTATATATCTAAACAGAAAAAAAGTGAAATTGACCAAAATTCTTTTGGTTGGAAGGAAGATGGCTATAGATGAAAAAAGAAACAATGTTAACGTATTTAGATGACCAAATTAATAAAAATATCGATGAGTATGATTTAGCGATTGATTGGGATAAAAAAAATCATTCGATTGAAGTGATTATTCGACTATTTGCTGAAAATAAGGAAAATGAACAAATTGGTGATATTGAAGGAACACTTTCAGAGGAAGAATATATAGAGTTTGAAGATGGAATCTTATTTTATAATCCAGCTAAAAGTCAACCGGATTCAGAGGATTACTTAGCGTTGATTCCTTATGAAGGAAAAAAGGGCATCAAAAAATCGGTTTTAGATGGTTTTGTTGTTTATTTAAAAGATGTATTAGCAGATGGACAAAGTGATTTGCTTGATTTTTTATCAAATGAAGCAGCAGAACTTTTTGAATTAAACTGGTCGCAAGAACTTTTCGAACAAGCGGTTCGGCAGTATGAAAATAAAACGACGGATACCTATATTGCGTATCCTAGTTATTAATAGTAGGTGATTAAATGAAATGGACAGAAGTAAAAATAGAAACAGCAAGTGAAGCTGTAGAAGCTATCTCTAATATTATGATGGAAGCTGGTGCAAGTGGGGTTGCGATTGAAGACGCATTAGACTTGGAAAATTTTAAAAGCGATACCTTTGGTGAACTTTTAGATAAAGAGAACTTTGAGCATATTAGAGAAGGTGCGCTAGTCATGGCCTATTTTCCGGAAACTACTTTTTTACCTGAGATATTGCCAGCAATTCAAGAGCGTATCTTACGCCTGCCAGAATTTGGGTTAAGTATCGGTAAAAATGAGCAAATAATTAGTGAAGTAGCTGAAAGTGATTGGGCGACAGCGTGGAAAAAATATTATCACCCTGTACGTGTCACTCGCTTTTTAACGATTGTTCCGAGTTGGGAACGTTACTCACCAAAAAGTAATCAAGAAAAAATTATTACCTTGGATCCTGGTATGGCGTTTGGGACAGGAACACATCCTACAACTCGATTGACATTACAAGCACTCGAAACCGTTCTTCGTGGCGGAGAAACTGTCTTAGATGTTGGGACTGGCTCGGGAGTATTAAGTATAGCTAGTAGATACCTTGGTGCCGAAAAAGTTTATGCTTATGATTTAGATGATGTCGCAGTGACTGCTGCAAAAGAGAATATGGCATTGAATCCAGTTGCTGAAGCAGTGGAAGTGTCAGCGAATGATCTATTAACTAATATTACGATTGAAGCAGATGTGATTGTGGCTAATATTTTGGCTGACATCATAAAATTAATGATTAAGGATGCTTACCGCTTATTAAAACCGACGGGAACCTTTATTGTCTCAGGAATTATTGAAGATAAGAAGACGATGATCTTACAAGAAATGAAAAATGCCGGATTTTTAGTCGATCAAATTTTTTCTCAAGGGGATTGGTATGCGATTATCTTGAAGAAAACTGAGGAAGAATAACATGCAACGATATTTTTTGGAAACTCCATATGAAGCAAAAGAGCGATACAATTTGTCTGGTGAAACTTATCATCACATGGTTAGAGTTATGCGAATGGATATTGGGCAGCAAGTGTATCTAGCTTTTAGTGATCAGACCGTTATTATTGCTGAAATTATCCAGATTGAAGAGGATATGATTTCGTTAAAAGAAGTAGCGAAGGAACTAGGAGAAAAGGAACTACCTATTCAAGTGACGATTGCTTGCGGTTATCCTAAAGGAGACAAATTAGATTGGATTATTCAAAAAGGAACAGAACTTGGCGCTCATGCTTTCATTGGTTTTACAGCAAAAAATTCTGTCGTGAAGTGGGATCATAAAAAAAGACAAAAAAAGAATGAACGCTTAAGTAAAATTGCACTTGAAGCCGCTGAACAATCCCATCGTCAATATTCGCCAGAAGTTACTTTGTTGGATAAGGAACAAGAGTTGTTGGAGTTATTTGATTCTTATGATGCAGTAGCTATTGCCTATGAAGAGTCCGCTAAAAAAGGGGAGCGGAGTCAATTTGCAACGATTATATCAAATTTAAATGATGGTGACCGTCTGTTATTGATTTTTGGACCAGAAGGTGGGTTTACAAATGAAGAGATTCTTTCTTTTCAACGATTGGGCGGAAAGATGTGTGGTTTAGGTCCGCGGATTATGCGAGCAGAGACCGCACCGATGTATGCATTAAGTGCTATTAGTTATCAAAAGGAGTTAATTTAACGGGGGTTGAATATGGAGTTAGAACTGAAAAGAATTTCGGTTGCTTTGTTGGAAGCTTATGCTACAGAAACAGAGTGGGAAGAAGAGGTTCGGTTTTTGAAAACTTTTCCAATTCGAACAATCTTTGTTTTGCCGTATCAAGTAGCTCGGGCGAAGCATTTGTTATCTGATACGAAAATTGAAGTTGGTAGTGTTGTTGATTTCCCTTTAGGGGCAGGAACTTTTGCTAAAAAAGCATTCGAAACGACACAAGTGTATCGTGAGGGTGCAAGAGAAGTATATTTTAGTTTGATTACAGAGCAACTACTGCAGATTAGTAAAGAAAATTATCAAATTTTTGAACAGCTATCTTTTGGGCAACACAAGTTAGGTTTATCAATTGACAGTAGTTATTTATCAGAAGAATTAAAAAGAACAATTTCAAATCGATTTGTAGAATTAGAAGTAAAAACCGTATTTTTAGGACAACGATTGACTGTCGAACAAGCAATGTATGATTTAATTAATTTCAAAGCAGCAAAGAATCAGCCATTATCCATTCAAGTCAGTGTGGAAAATCCAACCTTACTTGAAATAGAAATGCTATTTCAAGCTGGTGCTTCATCAGTTTCATTAAGCAATTATCGAGAGGTTTTACCATTGATTATGAAAAATAGTAATAAAGAACCAACTGATTGAAAAAGCGCAAAAATTAAGTATAATTAGTAAGATGAAAGAAGTCATGATTCCTTTCTGCAAATTAAACTAGCGAAGGCTAAACTTCTCAACCGTATTTATATGAGGTGCAAAGAAAATCATAATTACTTATGCCTTTGGTAGCATGGAATTTTATAAGACTGAGATGAGTTTGAGATTAAAGTGGAAATTGATGATATAAATCTAGTTCAACATTGAACTCAATCAAACAGCTGGCTGCTTGATTTACAATTATTTGGAGTGTAGCCTAACCTACTCTAAAAGTAGTCAGTTTCCTATAGAAAAATAACACACTAGTGGTTCAGGCAAAAGGAACTTTTATTTTGATTAGAATATCAAAAACGCAAATATATGAGGCGTTCGCGCATTTATTTGATTGACAGAAAAAAACACTTTTGTCTTAAATATTTAAGTAAAAAGGAGTGACAAGTATGCCAAAAGAAGAGATTATGACAGGTGAAGGTGTTATAAAAATTGTTGCCAATTACATGGCTCCTGAGCATGTAGCTTTTGTTCAAAAAGCATTAGTTTATGCCGAAAAGGCTCATGAAGGACAGGTTAGACAATCTGGTGAACCTTATTTTATGCATCCAATCCAAGTGGCAGGGATTTTAGCCGAATTACATATGGATCCACATACTGTTGCTACTGGTTTTTTACATGATGTCGTTGAAGATACCGAAGTGACATTAGAAGATTTAAAAAATGAATTTGGGAAAGATGTTGCCATGCTTGTAGATGGTGTGACAAAATTAGGTAAGATTAAATATAAATCTCACGAAGAACAATTAGCTGAAAATCATCGAAAAATGCTTTTAGCAATGGCACAAGATTTAAGAGTTATCATGGTCAAGTTAGCTGACCGCCTACACAATATGAGGACACTTAAGCATTTACGTGACGATAAACAAAGAAGAATCGCTCAGGAAACGTTAGAAATCTATGCACCCTTAGCTCATCGTTTGGGGATTAGCCGGATAAAATGGGAATTGGAGGATACAGCTTTACGCTATATCAATCCGAACCAATATTATCGTATTGTTAATTTAATGCAAAGCAAACGGGAAGAGCGAGAAGATTACGTTTCTGAAGCAGTGGAAGATATTCGTTTAGCTACAGAAGATTTAGATATTTATGCTGAAATTTATGGACGACCAAAACATATTTATTCGATTTATCGTAAAATGAAGGATCAAAAAAAACAGTTTAATGAAATCTATGATTTATTAGCTATTCGGGTTATTGTAGATTCAATTAAGGATTGTTATGCTGTTTTAGGAGCAATTCATACGAAATGGACGCCGATGCCAGGTCGTTTTAAAGACTATATCGCGATGCCAAAAGCAAATATGTATCAATCAATTCATACGACTGTTATTGGTCCTAAAGGAAACCCCGTTGAAGTTCAAATACGAACGCACGAAATGCATCAAATCGCTGAATTTGGGGTAGCAGCTCATTGGGCTTATAAAGAAGGAAAAACCGAGAAAGTCGAAGAATCGAGTGAAACGAAGCAATTAAGTTGGTTCAGTGAAATTCTTGAGTTGCAAGATGAAAGTTATGATGCTTCTGAATTTATGGAAAGTGTTAAAGGCGATATCTTCAGTGATAAAGTTTATGTATTTACACCAAATGGCGATGTGACTGAATTACCAAGTGGTTCGGGTCCATTAGATTTTGCTTATAGTGTCCATACAGATATTGGAAATAAAACAACGGGTGCAAAAGTTAATGGGAAAATGGTTCAATTAGACTATAAACTGAAAAATGGCGATATTATTGAAGTGTTGACTTCTCCTAATTCATTTGGACCTAGTCGAGATTGGCTGAAAATGGTTTCTACCAGTAAAGCTAGAAATAAAATCAAACGTTTTTTCAAAGTTCAAGATCGTGAAGTTAACATTATTAAAGGACGAGATGCTCTGCATAAGTATTTAGCTGAACATGGTTTTTCCGCTAAAGAGTTTACGAGTAAAGTAAAAATGACGGAAGCCCTAGATCGTTTTAATTACAATACAGAAGATGATTTGTATGCAGCGATTGGTTATGGTGAAATCAGCGCTCAAGTCGTGTCAAATCGTTTAACGGAGAAAGAACGAAAAGAGCAAGAGAAAGAACGATTAAAACAAGAAGCCGAAGAACTAATGACACAACCCGTGAAAAAAGAAACGGAGAAACTAAAAGTTCGTCATGAGGGCGGAATTGTGATTCAAGGGGTTGAAAATTTACTTGTACGAATCAGCCGTTGTTGTAATCCAGTTCCAGGAGATGAAATTGTTGGTTATATTACGAAAGGTCGAGGCGTGTCCATTCATCGTGCAGATTGTGCTAACGTTCAGCATCAAGAAGAGTTGCAACAACGATTAATTGAAGTAGAATGGGAAAATACAATTAGTTCTACGAAGGAATACGATGCCGATTTAGAAATATACGGCTACAATCGCAGTGGTTTGCTAAATGATATTCTTCAAGTTATTAGCTCAATGACGAAAAATTTAGTAAGTGTGGAAGCCAAACCAACAAAAAATAAAATGGCGATGATTCATGTAACGCTTAAAATACAAAATTTGGATCATTTAAAAACAATTGTAGATAAAATCAGAAGCGTACCAGATGTGTATAATGTGCGTCGAACAAAGGGATAGGAGTGAAACACAATGAAAGTAGTCATTCAACGAGTGGCGAACGCAGCTGTTTCAATTGAAGGAACGTGTGTAGGGAAAATCAATCACGGCTTTATGATTTTAGTTGGCGTTCATGAATTAGATTCAGCTGAAGATGTCTCTTACTTAGTTCGAAAAATCAGTAAATTGAGAGTCTTTGAAGATGAAGAAGGAAAAATGAATCAAAGTATTCAAGACGTTTCTGGCAGTATTTTAAGTATTTCTCAATTTACGTTGTACGCAGATACTAAAAAAGGAAATCGGCCAAGTTTTATCAAAGCTGCTAAACCTGAAAAAAGTATCCCTTTGTACGATCGTTTCAATGAAGAATTGCGTAAAGAGGGAATCTCAGTTGCAACTGGCGAATTTGGAGCAGATATGCAGGTTTCTTTAGTTAATGATGGACCGGTTACGATTATTATCGATACGCAAGAAAAGTAAGTGACTGAAATTCTAAACATTCAGACCTTAGATTAGTTTTGAAAAATGAACTTTTTTTGGAGCTTTTGCAGTAAATAAAGGAATTGTTCGACAATAAATTTAAATTTACTTGACTTTCAATACAGTTTTTAGTAATTTATAATTAATCATTTAAAATCAATGAAGGAACGAGTAGAGCTTAATTGATTGTTGAGAGAAAGCTATCTAGGCTGAAAATAGCTTCGTCAATAAGTTTGAAAGACATTCTGGAGATGAGTGAAAGCAAAGTCACTCCGTTACGAGCGTTAATCGTTTTAGGAAAGAGTAATCTTTCAAATTTAGGTGGTACCGCGTGTGTCTATTCACTCGCCCTTTGTCTTTGACTAGGGCGAGTTTTTTGTATGTAATTGTAAAAAGTTGATTAAGAAAATGGTTTATTTATGAGATTTATTTGGGAAAAGAAAAGTAGATTTACCGAAGTAGATTCCATTAATTAATAAGGATGCTCCTATGGTTGATCGTAGTTACTTGGATTTCAAAGCAAAACCTTTAGATTTCTAATCATTTTCAAAACTTAGAAATAGGAGATGAAAAAATGAGTTATCAAAAACCCAAAGGAACGAATGACTTATTACCTGGAACTTCAGAAAAGTGGCAATTTATAGAAGAAACAGCCCGACTGATTTTTCATGATTATCAATATCGCGAAATACGCACACCGATTTTCGAACATTACGAAGTAATTTCAAGAAGTGTGGGAGATACTACCGATATCGTTTCAAAAGAAATGTATGATTTTTATGATAAAGGCGATCGACACGTAACCTTACGACCAGAAGGCACTGCTCCAATCGTTCGTTCATTTGTCGAAAATAAATTGTTTGGTCCAGAATTTGCAAAACCATATAAAACTTATTATATGGGCCCAATGTTTCGCTATGAACGACCTCAAGCAGGACGTATGCGACAATTCCACCAAATCGGAGTGGAAGCATTTGGTAGCGAAAATCCAGCGGTAGATGTCGAAAGCATGGCGATGGCCATTGACTTTTTCAAACAATTGGGAATTAATCAGTTCAAATTAGTGATTAATTCTTTAGGAGATAAAGCCACTAGAGCAACTTATCGTCAAGCGTTGATTGATTATTTAGAGCCTAAAAAAACTGAATTAAGTGAAGATTCTAAACGTCGTTTATACGAAAATCCATTGCGAGTTTTAGACAGCAAAGATCGAAAAGACAAAGTGATTGTAGCAGAGGCACCTTCAATTTTGGATTACCTTAGTCAAGAGTCGAAAGAGCATTTTGAAACGGTCAAAATCATGCTGGAAGAATTAGCCATTCCTTACGTTGTGGATAGCAATATGGTTCGTGGACTTGATTACTATACAAATACGATTTTTGAGATTATCAGTGAAGCACCAGCAATGGGCGCACAAGCAACGATTTGTGCAGGTGGTCGTTATGATGGATTAGTAGAAGAATTAGGTGGGCCAGCTACACCAGGTTTTGGTTTTGCGTTAGGTGTTGAACGAGTCTTGCTTACAATGGAAGCAGAAGAAGTTGTGGTTCCTGCTTATAATGATTTAGATGTCTATGTTGTCGGTATCGGCAATGAAACAAATGTAGCTGTTTTAAAAATTGTTCAAGCCGTTCGCGGTTTTGGTTTTTCAGCGGATCGTGACTTTTTAGATCGTAAACCGAAAGCTCAATTTAAAGCAGCGGGTAAACTTAATGCAAAATTAGCATTGACGATTGGTGAAAATGAATTGGTAGAAGGCGTAATAAATGTCAAAGCAATGGCAAGCCGCAATGAAAAAGAATTTAGTTTACAAGATATTTACGAGCGTTTTGACGAAGTATATGATGAAATGACGACCGTATTATTTGATTAAATAGTAAAAATGAAGAGGAGAAAATAAAATGGCAAAACGTACCGTTTATTGCGGAGAAGTATCTGCAGATTTAGTAGGAAAAGAAATTATTTTAAAAGGATGGGTTCAAAAACGCCGTGACTTAGGTGGCGTAATTTTTATCGATTTACGTGATCGTGAAGGAATCGCTCAAGTTGTTTTTAATCCAGAGCAATCAAAAGAAGCATGGGAAATTGCGGATAAATGTCGTAGCGAATATGTGATTGAGATCAAAGGTGAATTGGTTTACCGTGATAAAGAAGCCATCAACCCTAAAATGAAAACAGGTGAATTCGAAGTGATGGCAACGGATATCACTATTTTGAATGTGGCAAAAACACCACCATTTTTAATCGAAGATGAAAATAATGTTGGGGACGAAGTTCGTATGAAGTATCGTTATTTAGATTTACGTCGTCCGCAAATGACAGAAAATATCAAATTACGTCATGAAGTAACAAAAGCAATTCGTCATTATTTAGATGATACAGATTTTATTGATATCGAAACTCCTTATTTAGGTAAATCAACACCAGAAGGAGCACGTGATTATTTAGTTCCTTCCCGTGTTCATGCAGGTCACTTTTATGCGTTACCGCAATCACCACAAATTTTTAAACAATTATTGATGGGTGCAGGTTTTGATCGTTATTATCAAATTGCGCGTTGTTTCCGTGATGAAGATTTACGTGGAGACCGCCAACCAGAATTTACGCAAGTCGATATTGAAACAACTTTCTTAGAACCTGAAGAAATTCAAACAATGACTGAAGAAATGTTAGCGAAAGTGATGCGTGAAACAAAAGGAATCGAAGTAACATTGCCATTCCCACGAATTAGCTATGATGAAGCGATGGCTCGTTATGGAAGTGACAAACCAGATACTCGTTTTGACATGGAATTAATTGATATTGCTGATGTTGTAAAAAATGTTGACTTTAAAGTTTTCCAAATGGCATTAGAAAACGGCGGACAAGTAAAAGCAATCAATGCTAAAGGTGCCGCTGATAAATATTCTAGAAAAGATATGGATAATTTAGCTACTTATGTTAGTCAGTTTGGAGCGAAAGGATTAGCCTGGTTAAAAGTTGAAGAAGATGGCTTAAAAGGACCAATTGCTAAATTTTTAGTTGATATTACAGATGAATTAATCAAAGCAACCAATGCAGAAGTTGGCGATATTTTAATGTTTGCTGCAGATAAACCTTCTGTTGTAGCGGCAACGTTAGGTGCTGTTCGTTCACGTTTAGGGAAAGAGTTAGGCTTGATTGATGAATCAAAATTCAACTTTTTATGGGTCATTGATTGGCCACTATTTGAATATGATGAAGAGGCTCGTCGCTATGTTTCAGCTCACCATCCATTTACCTTACCAAAAGCAGAAGATATTGAACTATTGACGACTGATCCAGCAAAAGTTTATGCAGAAGCATATGATATTGTATTAAATGGTTATGAACTAGGCGGTGGTTCATCTCGTATCCATACACGCGAATTGCAAGAAAAAATGTTCGAAACATTAGGATTTACCAAAGAATCAGCGCAAGAGCAGTTTGGGTTCTTACTTGATGCCTTATCTTATGGCTTCCCACCACATGGCGGAATTGCATTAGGTTTAGATCGTTTGGTAATGTTACTTGCAGATGAAGAAAATATTCGTGAAGTAATCGCATTCCCTAAAAACGGAAAAGCGACGGATCCAATGAATAGCGCACCAAGTACAGTGGCTCCACTTCAATTATTTGAACTTAATATTGAAGTAACAGCAATTGATGAATAAATTTAGCATAAATAGAAGTCAGTATTAGTCTTTTGATTAAACTTAAAAAATCGTACAGTGTAGATGAAAATGCATTGTACGATTTTTTTTAAACTCTATCTATATTTTTAAAATTCATTCTTTTTTTCTTCATAGAAAGCACGTATAATAAAGTGAACGAAATAAAAAAAGTGAGGCTATTTTTATCATGAAAAATAAGTTTGAAAGTTTACCTGTCCATGATTACACGACAAAACTTTCAGTATCAATCGTTTATGCGATTCTAGCATCTGTTGCAATGAACTTTTTCTACCAACCAGGAAATATTTACTCAAGCGGGATTACTGGTTTAGCACAAATTTTAACGACTTTATCGACTCGTGTACTTGGTTTTCACATTCCAGTTTCGATATCGCTTTACGCGTTGAATATTCCGTTGTTTTTTATTGCTTGGAAAAAAATCGGGAAAAAGTTTACTATTTTTACAATGATCACAGTAACGTTGACTTCTGTATTTATGCAGATTGTTCCTCAGACTACACTTTCAGATGATCCAATTATTTGTGCTATTTTTGGTGGCGGCGTTATGGGTTCTGGCATCGGATTTGCCTTGAAAAATGGTCTTTCTTCAGGTGGTTTAGATATTTTTAGTATCACGATCCGTAAAAAAACAGGGCGGTCGATTGGGTCTATTTCGATTTATTTTAATGCATTAATTGTGTTTGTAGCAGGCTATTTATTTGGCTGGCAATACATGTTTTACAGTGCTTTGTCGATTTTTGTCAGTGGTAAAGTAACTGATGCAGTTTATACGAAGCAGAAAAAAATGCAAGTAATGATTGTGACAAAAAATCCTGAAATTGTTGTTGATGAAATTCAAAAGAAAATGCGACGTGGAATTACGATTATCCATGATGCAGAAGGGGCGTATAATCATGATGCCCAAACAGTTTTACTGACAATTGTTACTCGATTTGAATTACCTAGCTTAGAAGCTGCAATGAAAAAATCAGATCCTTCGGCATTTGTTAGTATTTCAGATAATGTAAAAATTCTGGGACGTTTTTATGAAGAGGAATTATAACAATTAAATCAAGTGAAGCAATATCAAGAATTTGCGTAAGTATCTTTTTGAGTTGCTTCTTTTTTATTTGATAGCATAAAGGAGTTAAGTTAAAAGAGTTGGGGGAATAAAAAAGGATGGAAAAAAATTAAAAATTGCGTTAATTGAGGATGAAGCAGATATACAAGAATTACTTGCAAAAGAATTGCAGAAGCAAGGCTATGAAGTGATTACTGAAAATGACGGAATTCTAGCTGAAAAAAGAAAAAGACTTGAACTTAGTTATTTTAGATATTAATTTACCGGGCAAAGATGGTATTTCTATTATGCAAGAACTTCGGAAAACAAGTACGGTTCCGATTTTGATTCTCTCAGCTAAAGACACCGAGTTTGATAAAATAATAGGTTTAGAGCATGGAGCAGATGATTACTTAACAAAACCTTTTTCAGTTTATGAATTATTAGCTAGGGTTAAATCGATTCTTAGAAGAAATACGGATTATTTAGACAAACAAGAAATTAAACCAGCTGAAAGAGAACAACGAGTGTTCGATTTTTTATTGTTACCCGATGAATATGAGATTGAAAAAAATGATACGAAAATACAATTAACGAATAAAGAGTTTCACCTTTTAAAATTATTTGTCGATAATCCTAACAAGTTATTTAACAAGTACCAATTATATCAAGAAATTTGGGATGATGAATTTTTAAATGATGAAAATGTTTTAAATGTCACGATTAGAAGGCTACGAAAAAAAAATCGAAGCAGATCCTTCGAATCTGAAGTACGTAATCACCGTATTGGGAATCGGATATAAGTTAGGGGAAACAGAATGAGTTGGATAGCAATAGTAGTATTGATGGGTACCACCATCGTTTATTTTATAAAATATAAAATATTAGCCAAAGATTTGAAAAGTATTACTGAAGAAGTCAAAAATAGTGAGCAAAAACCTAATGAATCAATCCGTTTTATGTCTAGTGAAAAAAATACCCAAGAATTAATGATTGTGATTGATTCATTTATCGATCGGCATAGATACTGAAATTCTAGCCACTGTTGGATTATTTATTCGCTTAGTATTTACTATTTTTGTTGGTGTGATGTTAGCAAATATTGTGGTAAAGGTATATGAAACTGGTACTATCAGGAATCTATTTTTGTATCCAATTTCTAAGAAAAAAGTCTTGATTAGTAAATTACTTTTGATTACTGTAGTTAGTTTTTTACTAATGTTTATCTCTCAAGTTCTAATTTCAGGATTTGTTAGTTATTTTAACAATGCAAACCAGCTAGTCGAAGGAATAATTGATTCCAATACATTTATTCATTATATGATTTCCTCAGTTTTTCTGATGTTTGCTACAATCTCAATGAGTATGATTGCTTTGTTTGTAGGATTGAGAAAAAAATCTAGTGTTGCCACCATAATCACAGCGGTAATTGTTGGAATCTTAGTTAACGGTCAGTTAGGTTCTAACACAACAGCTCGAATTTCAGCTAATTTAGCAATGATGGTTACTTTAGCCATTGTAGGTTGCATAATCGTTTTTCTTAGCATAAAAAATGTTAATCGAGAAGATCTCTAATTAACTGAGTTGTTTTTTGAAACTCATCATCTGATAAAGTTAAAAAATGAATAGAAGAAGCATTTAGTTTTCTCATGTAGCTAAATGCTTTTTTAGCTTAAGGTCTACATTTTAAGAGAAAAAACTGTTCACTTTTCACTAAGCAAAGAGTAAAATTTAGCCAAATGAAACTTTTTTTTCATTGTTTACAAAATTTGGCTTTTTATTCTTGAAAATAAATAAAAAAACTGTTACACTTGTTTTGTAAGATTGAGTGATGCTTTTAAGACTGTTAAAATGAATTTAACAAGAAAAAAAGAACGTCAATTTTATTTTTTTGATAACGATAGGTCGTTTTCAGTCATACTTGGACGTATTTAGACCAACGGAGGAGCGAATCATGCTAGACGAGTTGAAAATGATTGAAGCTGTCGCTCCAGATATCCTTGACGTGATGCAGGAAAGATTTCATATTTTGCGGAATATCTATTGGATGCAACCGATTGGACGACGAAGCTTATCAGATAGTATGGGCATTACAGAACGAGTATTACGAACAGAAACGGATTTTCTAAAATCGCTTCAGCTCATTGACACAACAAAAAGTGGGATGAGTCTGACAGAGAAGGGTTTAGCAGTTTATCAAGGACTTGAAACAGTGATGAATCAATTACTAGGGATGCACCAAATTGAGAAAGAGATGACTCAATATTTTGGTATCCAACGTTGCGTAGTAGTTGCTGGCAATAGTGACGTTCAAGAAAAAGTTTTGTATGAGTTTGGTGATATACTAACGGATACGTTGAACTTGATTTTACCCAGCGGGAATAATATTATTGCTGTGATGGGTGGAACAACAATGGCGAAAGCCGCAGAACATGTAGGTGTCTTGGAAACTGATAAACGACATAACTTATTTGTTCCAGCTCGTGGCGGAATTGGTGAAGCAGTTGATGTACAAGCTAATTCAGTGAGTGCTTTAATGGCTAGACGAGCAGGTGGCGAGCACAAATCTTTATACGTTCCAGAACAATTGAGCAAAGAGACATATGCATCATTATTACAAGAACCATCCATTCAAGAAGTCTTGACTTTGATTGAGCAGACCAATTGCGTCGTGCATAGTATTGGTCGTGCCTTACATATGGCCGCTCGTAGAAAGATGTCGGATGACGAATTGGTCATGTTGAAACAAAATAATGCCGTGGCTGAATCTTTTGGTTACTTTTTCGATGAAGAAGGAGAAGTTGTTTACAAAATCCCTCGTGTCGGTTTACAGTTGAAAGATTTAAAAAAAGCGCCTAATATCATTGCCATCGCTGGTGGTAAATCAAAAGCGAAAGCCATTCGAGCATATATGAAAAATGCACCACAACAAACGTGGCTCATCACTGATGAAGCTGCCGCAAATGAGATTTTAAAAGGGGTAACCCTTTAAAATAAAAAAATTTTTGATTTTCATAAGGAGGAAATCTTTAATGACAGTTAAAGTAGGTATTAATGGATTTGGACGCATCGGACGCTTAGCATTCCGTCGTATCCAAGATGTAGCAGGAATCGAAGTAGTAGCAATCAATGATTTAACTGATGCTAAAATGTTGGCACACTTGTTAAAATATGACACAACTCAAGGTCGTTTCAACGGAACTGTTGAAGTTCATGATGGATCTTTCAACGTTAACGGAAAAGAAGTTAAAGTTCTAGCTAACCGCAACCCAGAAGAATTACCATGGGGCGAATTAGGTGTTGACATCGTTCTTGAATGTACTGGATTCTTCACTTCAAAAGAAAAAGCTGAATTACACTTAAAAGCTGGTGCTAAACGTGTTGTTATCTCTGCTCCTGGTGGAAATGACGTACCAACAATCGTTTACAACACGAACCATGATATCTTAACAGGTAAAGAAACAGTTATCTCAGGTGCTTCATGTACAACTAACTGTTTAGCTCCTATGGCTAAAGCTTTACAAGATAACTTTGGGGTTGTTGAAGGTCTTATGACTACAATCCACGCTTACACAGGTGACCAAATGACTCTTGATGGACCACACCCTGGTGGAGATTTCCGTCGTGCACGTGCTGCAGCAGAAAACATTGTTCCTAATACAACAGGCGCTGCTAAAGCTATCGGTTTAGTTATTCCAGAATTAAATGGTAAATTAGACGGAGCTGCTCAACGTGTTCCTGTAGCAACTGGTTCATTAACTGAATTAGTAACAGTTCTTGACAAAAATGTAACTGTTGAAGAAGTAAATGAAGTGATGGCTAAAGCTGCAAATGAATCTTATGGCTATAACGAAGACCAAATCGTATCTTCTGATATCGTTGGTATGACTTTTGGTTCATTATTCGATGCTACTCAAACTAAAGTAATGACTGTTGGCGACAAACAATTAGTTAAAACTGTTGCTTGGTATGACAACGAAATGTCTTACACTGCACAATTAGTTCGCACTTTAGAGTATTTCGCTAACTTATAAAAACTACTTATCATTTAGTGGAATTTGAACAGCTATGAAATAATAAGCGGGGAAGCAGCGCGCTTCTCCGCTTTTCTTATGAAATTAAATAAATATTTATAAAAAGATAGGAGTAACTTTTAATGGCTAAAAAGACGATCAAAGACATCGATTTAAAAGATAAAAAAGTTCTTGTACGTGTTGACTTTAATGTCCCTTTAAAAGACGGTGTAATCACAAATGATAACCGTATTGTGGCTGCATTACCAACAATCAAATACGTAATCGACAATGGTGGGAAAGCAATTCTATTTTCTCACTTAGGTCGTGTGAAAACTGAAGAAGATAAAGCTGGAAAATCTTTAAAACCTGTTGCAGAACGCTTAAGCGAATTATTGGGCAAACCTGTGACTTTTGTACCTGAAACTCGTGGTACTGAATTAGAAACAGCTGTTAACAACATGAAAGATGGCGATGTTTTAGTATTTGAAAACACTCGTTTTGAAGATGTTGATGGTAAAAAAGAAAGCAAAAATGATCCTGAATTAGGTAAATACTGGGCTTCTCTAGGTGATGTATTTGTAAATGATGCATTCGGTACAGCTCACCGTGCTCATGCTTCTAATGTAGGAATCGCTTCAACTGGTATTCCAACAGTCGCTGGATTCTTGATGGATAAAGAAATCAAATTTATCGGTGAAGCTGTTGAAAGTCCAAAACGTCCATTTATCGCTATTTTAGGTGGAGCAAAAGTTTCAGATAAAATCGGTGTAATCGAAAACTTAATTGCTAAAGCAGATAAAATTCTTATCGGTGGTGGAATGACTTATACATTCTACAAAGCTAAAGGAATCGAAATCGGTAACTCTTTAGTTGAAGAAGATAAAGTGGCTTTAGCAAAAGAATTAATCGAAAAAGCTGGCGATAAATTAGTATTACCAATTGATTCAGTTTGTGCAAAAGAATTCAGCAATGATGTTGAAACTGTTATTACGGACGGCGAAGCTGTTCCAGAAGGATACATGGGCTTAGATATTGGTCCTAAATCAATTGAATTATTCACTAAAGAATTAGCTGGTGCAAAAACAGTTGTTTGGAATGGACCAATGGGTGTGTTTGAAATGAGTAACTTTGCTAAAGGTACAATCGGTGTTTGTGAAGCAATCGCTAATTTAGCAGATGCAACAACAATCATCGGTGGTGGTGATTCTGCAGCTGCAGCAATCCAATTAGGTTTCGCTGATAAATTCACGCACATCTCAACAGGTGGCGGAGCTAGCTTAGAATTATTAGAAGGTAAAGAATTACCTGGTTTAGCTGCAATCAACGATAAATAGAAAAAGTTGAGCAAGTCAAGCTAGTTTAGCGTTAAGAAGGATAGGCTGGCTTGTAAAACTGACAGGCTTAAACCAATCCATACTATAAAAAGAATAGGATGTGTTTTTTCATGCGTAAACCAATTATCGCTGGTAACTGGAAAATGAACAAAACAGCTTCAGAAGCAAAAGCTTTTGCAGAAGCAGTTAAAACAAAAATCCCTGCAAACGATAAAGTTGATTCAGTTATTGGATCCCCTGCTTTATTCTTACAAGAATTAGTAGAAGCAGCTAAAGGAACTGAATTAAAAATATCAGCTCAAAACTGTTATTGGGAAAATTCAGGTGCTTTCACTGGAGAAACTTCACCAGCTGCACTTGCTGATTTAGGTGTTGACTATGTAATCATTGGTCACTCTGAACGTCGTGAATACTTCCATGAAACAGATAAAGATATCAATAAAAAAGCGAAAGCTATTTTTGCTAATAAGATGACACCAATCTTCTGTTGTGGCGAGTCTTTAGAAACTTATGAAGCGGGTCAAACAGCTGAATGGATCGAAGGTCAAATCACAAATGGTTTAGTTGGTTTATCAAATGAGCAAGTATCATCAATGGTTATTGCTTATGAACCAATCTGGGCAATTGGTACAGGTAAATCTGCTGATGCAACTATTGCAGATGAAATTTGTGGCGTTGTTCGCGCAACGGTTGAAAAATTATACGGTAAAGAAGTTTCTGAAGCAGTTCGTATTCAATACGGTGGTTCTGTAAAACCTGAAAATATTGCTGAATATATGGCAAAAGAAAACGTTGATGGTGCTTTAGTTGGCGGAGCTAGCTTAGAAGCTGACTCATTCTTAGCTTTATTAGATGCAGTAAAATAAATAACTCTTAAAAAGAGTGAGACATTAATTTTTATTATTAGACAAAAAAGTACTAAAAAATTGAATAATCTATGAAATATGCAGAAAATGTTTGCATAGTAAGACATTATTCACTACAATCATATGTAAGGGAACTCGAATCCCCTTAGTATAAAACAAACTCAAAGGAGAGACAAAACATGTCAATTATTACTGATGTATATGCACGCGAAGTCTTAGACTCACGTGGTAACCCAACTATCGAAGTAGAAGTATACACTGAAAGCGGAGCTTTTGGTCGTGGAATGGTTCCATCTGGAGCTTCAACTGGTGAATATGAAGCCGTTGAATTACGTGATGGCGACAAATCTCGTTACTTAGGAAAAGGTGTTACTAAAGCAGTTGACAACGTTAATAACATCATCGCTGAAGCAATCATTGGCTACGATGTACGTGACCAAATGGCTATCGATAAAGCAATGATCGAATTAGATGGAACTCCTAACAAAGGTAAATTAGGTGCAAACGCTATTCTTGGTGTTTCAATCGCTGTAGCTCGTGCTGCTGCTGATTATTTAGAAGTACCTTTATACCACTACTTAGGCGGATTCAATACAAAAGTATTGCCAACTCCAATGATGAACATTATCAATGGTGGTTCACACGCTGATAACAGTATCGATTTCCAAGAATTCATGATTATGCCTGTAGGCGCTCCTACATTCAAAGAAGCTTTACGTTATGGTGCTGAAGTATTCCACGCATTAGCTGGAATCTTAAAAGCTCGCGGTTTAGCTACTTCTGTAGGTGACGAAGGTGGTTTCGCTCCTAACTTAGGTTCAAACGAAGAAGGCTTCGAAGTAATCATCGAAGCAATCGAAAAAGCTGGCTATGTACCTGGTAAAGATATCGTTCTTGCTATGGATGCTGCTTCTTCTGAATTTTACGATAAAGAAAAAGGTGTTTACGTTTTAGCTGATTCAGGCGAAGGCGAAAAAACAACTGAAGAAATGATCGCATTCTACGAAGAATTATGTGCGAAATACCCAATCATCTCAATCGAAGATGGATTAGATGAAAATGACTGGGATGGCTTCAAAAAACTTACTGAAGCTTTAGGCGATAAAGTACAATTAGTTGGTGACGATTTATTCGTTACAAACACAACTAAATTAGCTGAAGGTATTGAAAAAGGAATCGCTAACTCAATCCTTATCAAAGTTAACCAAATCGGTACTTTAACTGAAACATTCGAAGCAATCGAAATGGCTAAAGAAGCTGGCTACACTGCAGTTGTATCTCATCGTTCTGGTGAAACAGAAGATTCAACAATTTCTGATATCGCTGTTGCAACAAACGCTGGCCAAATCAAAACTGGTTCTCTTTCACGTACTGACCGTATTGCAAAATACAACCAATTATTACGTATCGAAGACCAATTAGGCGAAGTTGCTGAATACAAAGGTTTGAAATCTTTCTACAACTTAAAAAATAAATAAGCGATAGTTATAATAAAACATATTATGTTGGATTTAAACTGTTCGTAATAAAAGACTCTCTAGGTTGGCTAGAGGGTCTTTTTTTCTATTTTTTGTTGTATCGGCAATATAAATAATTTGAGTTGAGATTTTTTTTGTTTTTTGCCAATTGATGATATAATGATAAAAGAGGTGAATAATATGAACTATTTATCTGTTAGTGAGATAGCTAAAAAATGGCGTTTATCTGAACGAACAGTTCGAAATTATGCGAAAAATCAACGGATAATTGGTGCAAGGTTTAATGGTCGCAATTGGGAGATACCTGAAGAGGCTAGTAAACCTAAACGGTTGAATAAAAAACAAGAAAAGCCAAGAAGCTTATTGGATATTTTAAAAGAAGAAAAGAAAACAAGTCAAAAAGGAAGTATTTACCATAAAGTTCAAATCGAATTGACCTACAATTCAAATCATATTGAAGGAAGTAAACTGACACATGATCAAACCAGATATATTTATGAAACCAATACAATTGGTATTGGCAAAAAAAATGTGAATGTAGATGATATTGTCGAAACGGCTAATCATTTTAGAGCGATTGATTTGATTATCGAACAAGCGAATAATCAGATCAGTGAATCGTTTGTTAAAGACCTTCATGAAGTATTAAAAAATGGAACCAGTGATTCGAGAAAAGAATGGTTTGCAGTTGGCAAATATAAGAAACTTCCTAACGAAGTTGCAGGAAAAGAAACAACATTACCAGAAAATGTTGGAACGGAAATGAAGAAGCTTTTAACAGAATATAACACAATTAAAGAAAAAAGCATGGAAGAAATAATTAATTTTCATCATACCTTTGAAAGCATTCATCCATTTCAGGATGGAAATGGTCGGGTAGGTAGATTAATCATGTTTAAAGAGTGTTTAAGAAATAATGTAACCCCCTTTATAATCGACGAAGAGTTAAAACTTTTTTATTATCGTGGATTAATAGAATGGGAAACTGAAAAAGGCTATTTAGTTGATACTTGTTTAGCTGCTCAAGATACATTTAAGAAATATTTAGATTATTTTAGAATTTTATATACTGATTAATTGAAGCTTGCGGGTACTTTTTGAGCTAATCACAATCTTCTTTACAAAATGATTTTGTGGTAAAATCAAGAAAGAGAAGAGTCGTATTTTGATAAAGGAGCATACATATGAACGAAATAAAATGTCCCCATTGTGGGAAAGAATTTACGATAGATGAAGCTAGTTATGCAGATATATTGAATCAAGTTCGGACCAAAGAGTTTAATAAAGAAATTCATGAAAAATTAGAACAAATCAAAGAACAACATAAAAGTGAACTTGTTTTGGCTGAAGAGAAAGCTAATAATACTTTGGATAAAAAAGTTGCTGAAAAAGAAAAGGAATTAGCAAGTCTTAAGGCTGAAATTAATGCTCAAGAGCAAGAAAAAGAGATTGCTGTTTCTATTATGGAAAAAAATATGAGAGAGATAATTTCTGAGCAAGAAAAAAAAGTAACTGAATTACAAACAAAAACCGAAGCACTAGAAAAAGAAAAAGAACTTGAAATCAAGCAAGCATTGTCTGAAAAAGAAAAAGAAGTTATTAATTTAAATTCAAAAATACAAACGTTGGAAAACGAGAAGCAATTGGAGCTGATCCAAGCAAGTTCAGAGAAAGAAAAAGAAATTACTGAATTAAAAGCCAAAATTCAATTGCAAGAAAAAGAAACAGAGCTTGAAAAAAATTCGATTAAAGAAAAATATACAATCGAAATCAAGCAAAAAGATGAGACGATTGCTTTTTATAAAGATTTTAAAGCAAAACAATCAACGAAAATGGTTGGTGAAAGTCTTGAGCAACATTGCGAAATAGAATTTAATCGATTACGAATGACTGCATTTAAAAACGCCGAATTCGGGAAAGATAATGATGCTAAGACAGGCAGTAAAGGGGACTATATTTATCGTGAGTATGATGAAAGTGGTCTAGAAATCATTTCTATCATGTTTGAAATGAAAAATGAAGGCGATGAAACAGCGACAAAAAAGAAGAATGAACATTTCTTTAAAGAATTAGATAAAGATCGAAATGAAAAAAAATGTGAGTACGCTATTCTAGTAACGATGTTGGAAGCAGACAATGAATTATATAATAACGGAATTGTAGATGTTTCTTATGAATATGATAAGATGTACGTGATTCGTCCGCAATTTTTTATTCCAATTATTACACTACTACGAAATGCAGCGTTAAATTCTTTGCAATACAAACAAGAAGTAGCCTTGATGCGGGAACAAAATATTGATATCACTAATTTTGAAGAAGATTTAGCTGTATTTAAAACAGGTTTTGCTAAAAATTATGACCTAGCTAGCCGAAAATTTCAAACAGCGATTGATGAAATTGATAAAACCATTACTCATTTACAAAAAACTAAAGAAGCCTTATTATCTTCTGAAAATAATTTACGGTTGGCTAACAATAAAGCCGAGGATTTAACCGTAAAAAAACTAGTCAGAAAAAATCCAACAATGAAAGCTAAATTTGATCAATTATCTGAAGAGTAATGGTTAAGAAAAACATTTCTTTGAAATTTATAAATAAGGTAGTGTATCTTACTACGAGATAATTTAATAAGAATTTTAACGATTTCTAATAAAAAAATGAATATAATATTAAAAAATAATTGTTATTTATAACTTTTATTTTTTTTTATCAAAAAAAAGCAATATTACTATAAATGTTGAATACGGATTATAGAAAAATCGTGCTATTCTATAACTATAGGTCAAATATGAAAGGAATCGTTTTTTTATGGAAAAATCTGAAGTCGAGGTAGGGAAACGATACGTATGTCATGAGTCGAATTTTTCATGGTTTTTTATAGGAGAAGCACTTTCTAAAAAGGAAAAAAATGTTCTTGTAAAAGTACTAAAATGTCATCCAGATGATCGCTCTACCATAAAAATGGATGATTCAATTCTTACGGTTAATTATTTAAATATAATAGAAAATGTATAAAAAATCAGTTTTTTATATTTATTTTGAAAATTGTTGATAAAATAAATAGAGATAGTGTTGTGATAACTCTATTTATTTTATTGACATTTTTTTGTTTTAATTGATAGAATTTCTTTTGATAGTAAAAGCTTCCATTGATACGCCCGGGATGTTATAATTTATAGAGTATAAAAATCAATTATAAATTCAAGTAAGAAGAAGTTGAGACAATGTGTTTAACTCTGAGAACTAAATAGATGTGAGAGATTACCAGGTTATTACACAGTTGCAATGATAAAATGAACACATAAAATATTTTTTTGAGGAGTATTAATGATGACAGATAATTTACAATTAGTGATAATAACAGGAATGAGCGGTGCAGGGAAGACTGTAGCGATTCAAAGTTTTGAAGATATGGGCTATTTCTGTGTTGATAATATGCCCCCTAGCTTGATTCCTAAATTTTGGGAATTGATTAAGGAATCTGGAAAAGTTACAAAAATTGCGTTAGTGATTGATTTAAGATCTCGTAGTTTTTTCCGAGAAATCCAAGATATGTTGGTAGAAATTGAAAATACTAGTTTTATTGATACAACAATCATGTTTTTAGATGCAACTGATGAAGAATTAGTTTCGCGCTATAAAGAAACCAGACGTGCTCATCCTTTAGCAATGGATGGTTTGGTTACAGAGGGAATTAGGAAAGAAAGAGCAATCCTTGAAGAGATAAAGGGGGATGCTCAAGTAGTTATTGATACGACCACTTTATCCCCAAGACAATTGCGAGAACGAATCAACGAGGAGTTTAAATGTAGAGATACACATGAATTCCGAATTGAAATGGTTTCGTTTGGGTTTAAATATGGCCTGCCAATTGATGCCGATATAGTTATGGATGTCCGTTTTTTACCAAATCCTCACTATATTCCTGATTTACGTCCACTGACTGGACAAGATCAACCCGTTTATGATTATGTGATGAGTTTTCCTGAAACGGAAGAATTCTATAGCAAATTTACTGATTTACTGAAAAATGTTTTGCCTGGCTATGAAAAAGAAGGAAAATCAAGCGTTACGATTGCCATTGGTTGTACAGGTGGGCAACATCGCTCGGTTGCATTAACTGAACGAATCGGTAAAGAATTAAGTAAAAATTATCATGTAAATACGACGCATCGTGATAAGGGGAAACGTAAAGAGACGGTGAATCGCTCATGAAGATGAAAACGTATCGGATTAGAAAACCTAAAATCGTTGTTGTTGGCGGTGGAACGGGATTGCCAGTAATTTTAAAAAGTTTAAGAAATCAAAGTGCAGATATTACAGCTGTCGTAACAGTTGCAGATGATGGCGGGAGTAGTGGGGAAATCCGCGCGTCCATGAACACGACTCCGCCGGGAGATTTGAGAAATGTTTTGGTTGCACTTTCAGATATGCCAAAGCTTTATTCAGATATTTTTCAATATCGCTTTAAAAAAGAAGATAAATATTTTGCAAATCACGCAATTGGAAATTTGATTATTGCAGCTGTTTCAGAAATGAGAGGAAGCACCTATGAAGCGATTCAATTGTTGTCTAAGATGCTACACGTTGAAGGACATATTTATCCTTCGTCAGAACGTCCATTAACGCTACATGCGATATTCAAAGATGGAACAGAAGCAGTTGGAGAATCAAATATTGCTGTGGATCGAAAAACAATCGATCATGTTTTTGTTTGTAATACCAATGATGATGAACAACCCAAGGCTGCTAGAAAAGTGGTAAAAGCCATTGAAGAAGCGGATATGATTGTTTTAGGTCCTGGTAGTTTATTTACAAGTATTTTACCCAATTTAGTGATCGATGAGATTGGTCAAGCAATTGCTGATGCTAAAGGAGAAGTAGTCTATATTTGTAATATCATGACCCAAAAAGGAGAAACAGAACATTTTACTGATGCGGATCATATTAAAGTTTTACATCAACACTTGAATAATAATTTCATTGATACGGTTCTTGTTAATACAGAAAGAGTGCCAGAAGGATACATGGATCCAGAAATTTATGATGAATACTTGGTTCAGGTAGAACATGATTTTCAAGGATTAAGAGATGAAGGCTGTCGTGTTATTTCGACTGATTTTTTGAAGTTGATTGACGGCGGCGTTTTTCACGACGGAGATAAGGTTGTAGATGAGCTATTTACAATCGTTTTTGATACAAAGTATTAATATTTAAGTTAGAAAGGAGTCAATAGCAATGTCCTTTGCATCAGATGTAAAAAAAGAATTGACGACGCTTGAAGTCCATCGTGAACACGCGCGAGCAGAATTAGCTGCGCTTATTCGAATGAATGGCTCATTGAGCATTGTCAATCAACAGTTTGTTTTAAACGTTCAAACTGAAAATGCGGCAATTGCTAGAAGACTGTATTCTCTTTTAAAAGATCATTACGAAGTACGTTCTGAGTTACTGGTCCGCAAGAAAATGAAGCTGAAAAAAAATAATGTTTATATCGTTCGTTTAAAAGAGGGGACGAAAAAAGTTCTTTCTGATTTAGATATTATGGATCTTTCTGTTTTTAATAGCGGAGTATCGGATGAAATCATGGGTAATGCACAAAAGATGCGTTCCTATTTAAGAGGAGCTTTTATGGCATCAGGATCTGTAAATAATCCAGAAACTAGTCGTTATCATTTAGAAATTTTTTCTATTTATGAGGAACATAATAATGATATTTGCGAAATGTTGAATTACTATGATTTGAATGCACGCACATTAGAACGACGTAACGGATATATTTCGTATTTAAAAGGAGCAGAGAAGATTGCGGATTTTTTAACATTGATTGGAGCAACAAATTCGATGTTGAAATTTGAAGATGTACGAATTGTTCGGGATATGCGTAACTCAGTCAATCGCTTAGTGAATTGCGAGACAGCGAACCTGAATAAAACAATTGATGCGGCTTCAAAGCAAATTGAAAATATTCGCTTTATTGATGAACGTGTTGGTTTAGGTGCGTTACCAGAGAAACTAAAAGAAATTGCTGAATTACGTTTAGAATATCCTGAAATCAGTTTAAAAGAACTAGGTGAAATCATTCCTTCAGGAGCAATTTCAAAATCAGGAATCAATCATCGAATCCGCAAAATTAATGAATTTGCGGAGAAACTAAGAGAGAATAGTCAGTCGTCTTGTTAAAAATACTAAGATAAATCATTATTGATAGAAACGACTTTTTTCAACAAAGTAAAAAAGTTTAGGAGAGAAGTATTCAACTCTAAAAAATAAGCGACAACTCACGAAATTTGCTTTCCAAATTTTGGGTGAGTTGTCGCTTATTATCGTAGGAGTTGCTTTTACGTTCATTTTTTTACATAGCAAGAAAGTTAGTTGCCGTTTAAATAGCTAATTAATTCTTCTTTAGAAATAGATTCATCAAAAATATGCTCACCAATTACAACGGTTGGTACAAATTTGATGTTTGCTTCGTTAGCTTCATTAATAATTGAAGCTACAAGTTTTGTTTGCATGTTTTCAACTAATGATAATTTCGTTTCTGCAAAAGTAGCAACTTCTTCTAAAGATAAATCACCCCAAAGGTCTTGGGTTTTGTACATTTCTTCAATAGCAGCTAAGGCATTTTCAGGATGATTGTAATCTATGTGATGATGCATGACATTTCCACGTTGTAAGCTCTCTTTTTCTTTGTCCAAAAGTTTGATAATTCGCTGAACTTTTCCGTCTGCAACTGCTTGATCTAGCGTTTCTTTAGATTCTTCAAACCATTTTTTGCAGTACGGGCAACGAACATTCATAAACTCAATAATTTTAACTGGTGCAGAATCAGAACCGATAATCAAGCCATTTTCTGTTGTGACTTTTGTTCCATCAATAACTGAGATATCCATCTTATTCATCCTCTCCATTTGAGTAGCTATTTAAGTAAAGATTACGCTAATTAGTTTAATGAACTACTATTTTCCATGACTTCATCAATTAAGCCATATTCTTTTGCTTCTTGTGCTGTCATGAAATTATCGCGATCAGTGTCACGTTCAATCACTTCGATTGGTTGACCTGTGCGTTCTGCTAAAATTCTATTTAGGCGTTCTCGAGTATCCAAAATATGTTTTGCAGCAATTTCGATTTCAGTCGCTTGCCCTTGCGCGCCACCAAGTGGTTGGTGAATCATGATTTCAGCATTTGGTAAAGCAAAACGTTTGCCTTTTTGACCAGCTGTTAACAAGAAACTTCCCATTGAAGCAGCCATTCCTAAAACGATTGTTTGAACATCTGCTTTAACAAAATTCATTGTATCGAAGATCGCTAATCCAGCTGAAACACTCCCACCAGGTGAATTAATATACAAATAAATATCTTTCTCAGAATCTTGAGCATCTAAGAAAAGAAGTTGAGCAATTACAGAGTTTGCTACATTGTCGTCGATAGGTCCGCTTAACATAATAATTCTATCCTTTAATAAACGTGAGTAAATGTCATAAGCTCTTTCGCCACGAGATGATTGTTCAATAACTGTTGGTATTAAGTTCATAAATTTATTCCTCCTATAAAAAAACTCTTCAAGTTATTTTATCATAAAGCATTGCTTCATGCTTAAAAAAAGTATACTTTAATGGTCAAAAAAGGTCAACTTTCGTGCTTTAGCTAAATGAATCAAGTAAATTGTATGTATTTAGAACTATTTTAGCTAAAATCTAAAATTATTGTAAATATCAGAAATTAATTCGATTTTTCATAGTAATTCCATAAATAATACGAAAAAAATAATAAAAATGCTTCGTTTTTTTACCCAAATCAAAGAGTATGTTATACTGAATTTAATAATGAAATAGAAGGGGAACAGATATGATTGTTTTTTTAGTTGGAATTATAGGTGTTATTATCGGGGCGGGAATCGTGTCAATCAGCGTGTCTTATCATGCTAGATATTATGAAAAAAAAGCCGTTCGATTTCGAGAATTAGAAAATTATGTAAAAGAAATAGAAACGTTGAATCTCTTGAATAAAAAAATTAATGAGATTCTACAAAAAAGAGAAATCTATCTAGACAAATCAGTGAACTTTATGTCAGTTGATGATTGTTATATCAGTATTGACGATTTTATTTATCTAGAATCTTTTTCAGCACAAAATAACTTTTATTTGCCAACATACTTAGTAGAAGAATTTTTCAAAAAAATATCACATAGAAAAGTTATTTTGACTCCAGATGAAGTGACGGTTATTGGCGGAAGTACTTATAAAGGGGGGCGCGTCATTTTAGAAAGCTTCTCTGAAGAATTAATGGATATAATAGAAGATAAGAAAAGACAAATGAAGCGATTAACAAATAAACCGATTTATTATTACAAACGAGAAGACTATTAAAATCTATAAGAAAATAAAACATAATTTAAAAGTCAGCTGTAAATCACAAAAAAGTATTAAAAACACAGGCAAACAATGTTCATTTGTGTTTTGTCTGTTTTGTGAATTTACAGCTTATTTTGACAATATAAATAAATTTAAGAGCAGGATAAAAGGCAACATAAACCTACGTATTATAACTAGAAAAGTTTTTTTAGAGTAATCTGTTTATTGTTTTTAGAATTTTCTGAATTTTTTAATCGAATATTATTGACATTCTCATTTTAAAAGTTTATAGTAAGGAAAAGCTATTATTTATCACATTCAATTTTAATTTTGATAGACACTTAGGCAGAGGAGACCATCACTTATGAGAACGACAGAAGAACACAGTTTAGTCATTATTTTATTGTGCAGGACTTAGAACACTGAGAAATTTCGCAGATGTTTGAGTCCTATTTGTCTTCTGGAGATGGGATTCTTACTAAAGCATCCCGCTCTATTGGTGGGATGCTTTTTTTGATATTAAAATTAAGATAGATGAATGAACAAAGAGAGAGTGTGGAGGATTAGTAGTCCCTTTTTCTTAAATAAAAGAATTGGAGTGAGTGAACATGCGTAGTGATCAAATTAAAAAAGGAATCGAAGCAGCACCGGCCAGAAGCTTATTGTATGCAACAGGACAAGTCAAAAATGCTCGAGATATGGAAAAGCCATTTATAGCGATTTGTAATTCTTATATAGATATCGTTCCTGGTCACGTACATTTACGCGAATTAGCAGATGTTGCGAAAGAAGCAATCAGAGAAGCTGGCGGTATTCCATTTGAATTTAACACGATTGGTGTCGATGATGGAATTGCAATGGGACATATTGGTATGCGCTATTCACTACCTAGTAGAGAAATTATTGCAGATGCAGCTGAAACGGTAATTAATGCTCATTGGTTTGACGGAGTGTTCTATATTCCAAACTGTGACAAAATAACACCAGGAATGTTAATGGCTAGTGTACGGACAAATGTACCAGCAATTTTTTGCTCTGGCGGACCTATGAAAGCGGGTGTCGATCCACGAGGTCATACAACGACGTTATCTTCAATGTTTGAAGCAGTTGGTGCTTTTAAAGAAGGTCAAATGACTGAAGAAGAATTTAACTTTATGGAGAAAAATGCTTGTCCAACTTGTGGCTCATGTGCGGGAATGTTTACTGCAAACTCAATGAATTGCTTAATGGAAGTTTTAGGAATGGCATTACCAGGAAATGGAACTATTTTGGCAGTTTCAGATGAAAGAAGAGAATTAGTTAGGAAATCGGCTTTCCATTTGATGGACTTAGTTAAAAAGCAAATAAAACCAAGAGATATTATTACAAGAGAAGCAATCGATGATGCTTTTGCATTAGATATGGCAATGGGTGGTTCGACTAATACAGTATTACACACGTTGGCAATCGCTAATGAAGCTGAAATCGATTATAACTTAGAAGAAGTAAATGAGATTGCTAAGAGAGTTCCGTACCTATCTAAAATCGCACCATCTTCACAGTATTCCATGCATGATGTACATGAAGCAGGTGGTGTACCAGCAATCATGAAAGAATTAGTGGATTTAGGAAATGCGATTCATCCAGATCGAATTACGGTTACTGGAAAAACGATTAGAGAAAATGTGGCAGATGCTTCTATTAAAAATGAAGAAGTGATTCATCCTAAAGAAAATCCTTATAGCCCAGTTGGCGGATTGTCTATTCTTTATGGTAACATCGCGCCTGAAGGTAGTGTAATTAAAGTGGGTGGAGTAGATCCTTCAATTCAAAAATTTGTCGGTAAAGCGATTTGTTTTAGCTCTCATGATGAAGCAGTAGAAGCTATTGATAATCATACGGTTAAAAAAGGTCACGTTGTGGTTATTCGTTATGAAGGACCGAAAGGTGGTCCAGGGATGCCAGAAATGTTAGCACCAACTTCAAGTATTGTAGGTAGAGGTCTTGGTAAAGACGTAGCCTTAATCACAGATGGTCGCTTTTCAGGTGCTACTCGCGGTATCGCAGTTGGGCATATTTCTCCAGAAGCTGCTGCTGGCGGACCAATCGCATTGGTACAAGATGGCGATGAAATTGAAATTGATTTGGTTGAACGTCGTTTAGAATTACATGTTTCAGAAGAAGAATTAGCGAAAAGAAATGATCAGTTGCCTAAATTTAAAGCAAAAGTAAAAACTGGTTATTTAGCTAGATATACAGCACTGGTTACTTCAGCGCATACAGGAGGAATCATGCAGATTCCTGAAGATTTGTTAGACTAAGGAGGGATTCGTTTATGGGTGAAAAAAAAGGACAGTCTAGAAGTGGTTCAGACATTCTAATTGACACGTTGTTGGAGCAAGATGTCGAAATGGTTTTTGGTTATCCAGGTGGTTCAGTTTTACCACTTTATGATGCATTATATGATAAAAGAATTCCTCATATTTTAACTCGACATGAGCAAGGGGCAGTTCATGCGGCAGAAGGCTATGCTAAAGCAACCGGTAAACCAGGGGTTGTGATTGTTACTAGTGGACCTGGTGCGACAAATGTAATTACAGGAATAGCAGATGCAATGAGTGATTCTGTTCCAATGGTTGTTTTCACTGGACAAGTAATTACACCAGGAATTGGAAAAGATGCTTTTCAAGAGGCGGATGTAATTGGTCTAACTATGCCGATTACTAAAAATAACTATCAAGTTAGAGATACAAAAGATTTGGCTCGAATCATCAGAGAAGCGTTTCATATTGCCACAACAGGTAGAAAAGGCCCTGTTGTTATTGATTTACCAAAAGATATTTCAATTGGCGAAGCCATTGTTGAAGAAAATGTTCCTGTTAATTTGCCAAGTTATCAGCCGACAATCAAACCAAACAATTTACAAGTTAAAAAATTGATGGAAGCGTTGGAAGACGCTAAAAAGCCACTTGTGTTAGTTGGCGCAGGAGTTGTTCATGCTAATGCTAGTAAAGAAATTGTTGAATTTATTGAAAAGCACCAATTACCAACGGTTAGTTCACTATTAGGATTAGGTGCAGTGCCTGTATCGAATGAATTATTTTTAGGAATGGGTGGTATGCACGGATCATTTGCTGCGAATATGGCGCTCACTGATTGCGATTTCTTGATTAATATTGGCTCTCGTTTTGATGATCGTTTGGCAAGTGCGCCAAAAGAATTTGCACCGAATGCAACGGTGGCTCATGTAGATATTGATCCAGCAGAAATCGGTAAAACAATTGAAACGAAGATACCAATTGTTGCTGATGCAAAAGAAACGCTGAAAGAATTGCTTAAGATTGAGATTGAACCAAAAGATCGAGAATCTTGGAATAAACTAAATCAACTTAGAAAAGAACGTCATCCATATAAATATGATAAGGAACAAACTGAGGAAATTAAACCTCAAAAAGTAGTTGAATTTATCGGTGAACTGACTGATGGGGAAGCAATTATTACTACTGATGTTGGACAGCATCAAATGTGGGCGGCACAATTTTATCCATTTAAAAATGAAAAACAATTGGTGACAAGTGGTGGCTTAGGAACCATGGGATATGGTGTTCCAGCTGCAATTGGAGCAAAACTTGGAGATCCGGATCG
Source organism: Enterococcus sp. LJL99 (assembly GCF_054871725.1). Taxonomy (NCBI): domain Bacteria; kingdom Bacillati; phylum Bacillota; class Bacilli; order Lactobacillales; family Enterococcaceae; genus Enterococcus; species Enterococcus sp. LJL99. Next base: position 5,718 of record NZ_JBTXLT010000016.1, on the reverse strand, counting down.
AGAAGTAGTTCTTTTTGTTGGTGATGGTGGCTTTCAAATGTCTAATCAGGAACTAGCAATTTTAAATGAGTACAATATCCCGATTAAAGTAGTGATTTTAAATAATCAATCTTTAGGAATGGTTCGTCAATGGCAAGAAAGTTTCTTTAATGGTCGTTGTTCAGAATCTATTTTCTCTAGTCAACCAGACTTTGTTAAAATGGCGGAAGCCTACCATATCAAAGGCATTCGGATTGATGATCCCAAAACACTTGAAGCAGATCTTACGGAAGCTTTTAAAGAAAAAGGCCCACTTCTGATCGAAGTAATGGTGTCTCAAACAGAACATGTACTACCAATGATACCTGCTGGTAAAGCAAACGATCAAATGATAGGGGTGGACTGATATGAAACGAATTATTACCGCAGTTGTTAATAACAATTCAGGCGTTTTGAATCGCTTCAGTGGTGTTTTAACTAGGAGACAAGTAAATATTGAAAGTATTTCGGTAGGTCCTACTGAAAAAAATCATGTTTCAAGAATTACGATTGTGATTCAAGTTGAACATTTAAAAGATAGCGAACAAGTGATTAAACAATTAAACAAACAAATCGATGTAATTAAAGTTTCTGACATTACTGATGAACCGCATTTGGAAAGAGAACTAGCATTGGTAAAAGTCAATGCACCAGCAGCTACTCGATCGGAGCTACTTTCTATTATCGATCCTTTCCGAGCGAATATCATCGATGTTGGAACAAAATCGATTGTTATACAAGTCACCGGAACAAGTGAAAAAATAAGTGCCTTTGTGGATATTGTAACGCCATATGGCATTAAAGAACTTGCTCGTACAGGTGTTACCGGTTTTACTCGAAGCAACAGTTAATAACGGTCTTAAAGCATTACGCTTATAAGCATAAAAAAATTGGAGGTCAATGAACATGGCAAAAGTATACTATAATGATTCAGTTGAAAAAAACTTATTAGAAGGGAAAACAATCGCGATTATCGGTTACGGTTCTCAAGGTCACGCGCATGCACAAAATTTACGTGATAATGGAAATCAAGTAATCATTGGAATTCGTGAAGGAAAATCAGCAGAAGCAGCTCGTAATGATGGTTTTGACGTTTTTTCTGTAGCTGAAGCTGCTAAAAAAGGTGATATCGTTATGATTTTAGCACCTGATGAAATCCAAGGTGATTTATATAAAAATGAAATCGAAGCAAACTTAGAAGCAGGAAATGCTTTAGCATTCGGTCATGGTTTTAATGTTCATTTTGATGTCATCAATCCACCAAAAGACGTTGACGTTTTCTTAGCTGCTCCTAAAGGACCTGGTCATTTAGTACGTCGTACATTTACAGAAGGATTTGCAGTTCCAGCATTATTTGCAGTTTACCAAGATGCAACTGGCCAAGCAAATGAATTAGCTTTATCTTATACAAAAGGTATCGGTGCAACACGTGTTGGTGTACTTGAAACAACATTTAAAGAAGAAACTGAAACAGATTTATTTGGTGAACAAGCTGTGTTATGTGGTGGTTTGACTAGCTTGATTGAAGCAGGTTTTGAAACATTAACAGAAGCTGGTTACCAACCTGAGATTGCTTACTTTGAAGTTTGTCATGAATTAAAGTTGATTATCGATTTGATTTATGAAGGTGGATTCGAGAAAATGCGTAATTCAATTTCAAATACTGCAGAATATGGTGACTATGTTTCAGGTCCTCGTGTAATTACTGAAGAAACAAAAGCGAATATGAAAGAAGTACTTGCTGATATCCAAAATGGTAAATTTGCAGAAGGCTTCGTTGAAGATAACAAAAATGGCTTTAAAGAATTCTACAAAATGCGTGAAGAAAATGCTGGACATCCAATCGAAAAAGTTGGGGCTGAATTACGTAAAATGATGCCATTTGTTTCACAAAAAGACTAATCGTTGTCAGAAAGTTTGATGACTGAGTTATCAAAATAAAATAGAAGAAGAATGCTTGGAGCAAAAGTAGGTTTAGGCTTATTTTAAGAACTAAAGGCTTTTGTTCCAAATTCTTCGAACAAAGTGTGAAAAAAGCTAACTTTTATTGTAGGTCTTTTTTAATTTATTTTAGTTTCAATAATAAATCTAGTTTTAGTGTGCATACATAAAAATTGAGAGGTGGGGAGAATTTGTCAGCGTTAACCAAAGAAAAAATTTTAGAAGCATATGAAGTATTGAAGCCGGCTGTAACCAAAACATCGTTACAGTATGATTTGTATTTATCGCAAAAATACCGATGCAATGTTTATTTAAAAAGAGAAGATTTGCAAAAGGTTCGTTCATTCAAATTGAGAGGGGCGTATTATGCGATTAAGCAAACCGCTCCAGAACTATTAAAAAATGGTGTTGTGTGTGCTAGTGCAGGAAATCATGCACAAGGTGTTGCCTATACCTGTAATGAAATCGGTGTGCCGGCAACAATTTTTATGCCAACGACAACCCCACAGCAAAAAATTTCTCAGGTTCTCTTTTTTGGAGGAAAAAAAGTGAATGTCCAATTAGTTGGGGATACATTTGATGCTTCAGCCTCAGCAGCTAGAGAGTATGCTGAAAAAAACAAGCAGGCGTTTATTGATCCATTTGACTCCGTTGATATTATGGCAGGTCAAGGAACAGTTGCCGTAGAAATTTTTCAAGAAGCCAATGCTGAAGGAGTTCAAGTAGATTATCTGTTATCGGCAATTGGTGGTGGTGGTTTAATCGGTGGCATTTCGACTTATACAAAAAGTGTTAGTCCAACGACTTCAGTTATTGGAGTTGAACCTTTGGGCGCTCAATCAATGAGAGCAGCTTTTACAAATGGTGAGCCGATTATGCTTGATAGTATTGAAAAATTTGTTGACGGTGCTGCTGTAAAAAAAGTAGGCAAGTTGCCTTATGAGCAAGCAACGAAAAACGTAGATGAGTTGATTGCAGTAGATGAAGGTCAGGTTTGCTCAACTATTTTGGAGTTGTACACAAAACAGGCCATTGTTGTTGAGCCAGCAGGAGCGTTAAGTGTGGCTGCGCTTGAACAAATGAAAGATGAAATTAAAGGAAAAACAGTTGTTTGCATTATCAGTGGGGGAAACAATGATATTAATCGGATGGAAGAAATCGAAGAACGTTCTTTGATTTTTGAAGGCTTAAAACACTATTTTGTCATCAATTTTCCTCAAAGACCAGGTGCTTTGCGAGAATTTGTTACTGATATTTTAGGACCAAATGATGATATTACTCGTTTTGAATATACTAAGAAGGTAAATAGGGGAACCGGACCAGTTATTTTAGGCATTTTATTGAAAGAGCAAGATGATTTAGCGAATCTTTTAACCAAAATGAGAGAATTTGATCCTAATTATATTGATTTAAGTGAAAATCCATCATTATATGCATTGTTAGTTTAAAAAAGTGTTGTTATTTAATAGATTAAAAGCATTTGTCAATCTTCGAGAAGATTGACAAATGTTTTTTTTATTCAAAATGAAACAATTTTGTAAAATTTGTTAAAAAACTTCAAAAGTACATAGACAATTCTTGCCATTTCTCCCAAAAGCACGTATATTTAATTTACTGCCTAAAAACAGAAAAAATTTTATTAAGACAATAATGAATTTTCATTTAAAAATAGATTATTAGAAAAGTTGGAATATAGATGACACAAAAAGCAGAATTAAGAAAAAGTCGCTACATTACAGGTTTTGATGGGATAAGAACCTTAGCTGTAGTGGGAGTTATTCTCTACCATTTGTTCCCAAAAGCAATGACTGGTGGGTATTTGGGCGTACCAGTTTTTTTCACCGTTTCCGGTTATTTGATTACAGATTTAATGAGGCAAGAATGGGTGCAAACTCATGAAGTTGATGTTAAGAGTTTTTACATAAGAAGAATGAAGCGATTGTATCCAGGACTTATCACAATGTTAATATTATCTTCAGCTTACATTACTCTTTTTCAACAAGATTTATTAAATAATCTGCGTAGTGTAGTTGCTAGTAGCTTGTTATATTATAATAACTGGTGGCAAATCTTTAAAGGATTTTCCTACTTCGATCGATTCACAACTCAATCACCTTTCACACATATTTGGTCACTGGCTGTAGAAGTGCAAAACTATTTAATTTGGCCGTTTGTTTTTATTTTATTAGAAAAATATGTAAAAAAAACGGAGAAGATGTTTGGTATTGTTATGGGAGCTGCGGTTGTTTCTGGCTTATTAATGGCGATTTTATATAATCCAGGTTCAGATCCTACAAGAGTTTATTACGGTACAGATACACGAATATTTTCGATTTTTATTGGTAGTGCGTTAGCTTTTATATGGCCAAGTACACGATTGAAAGTTGAAATTCCTGAAAAAGCTAAGTGGTTATTAAATGGAGCGGGAATTACCTCACTTGTTGTATTGATTATTTCTTTTATGTTTCTATCGGATCATTATACGTTTGTTTATTATGGCGGAATGTTTATCCTTAGTATATTTTCTGCCCTTTTAGTTGCAGTCACTGCCCATCCAGGAGCGGATATGAATAAGTGGCTGACGAATCCAGTGTTTACTTGGATTGGAAAACGCAGTTATGGAATTTATTTATATCAATTTCCAGTAATGATTTTTTATGAAGCTAAAATTAAAAATCTAAGTGATCATGTTTTACTGCATTCGTTGATTGAAGTCGCTCTTATTTTAGGAATCAGTGAACTATCGTATCGTTTTATTGAAAAACCATTAGGAAAATTTTATTATAAATATTCTTGGTTTGCGATTAAAGACTTTTTCAAACGTCCATTTCTAAATGCGAGTAAAGTCACAGCAATGATTGCTGTATTATTTACATGTATTGCAGCGTACGGGCTAGTAATCGCTCCTTCGAATGAAGTGACAGCTGATCAAAAACAATTGCAAGAATCAATTGCCGCTAACAAAAAGAAAGCTGAAGAACGAAAAAACGAAGAAAAAGCTAAGAATGAAGGAACCGCAACATCTAGTTCTTCTACAGAACAAACTGTAACAGAGACGGATTATAGTTTATCAGAAGCTGAGCTGAAAAAGGCACAAACAATGGAAATTACAGCATTTGGAGATTCAGTTGTTTTAGATGCAGCAGCAGGTTTACAGGAAATATTCCCTAAAATGATTGTTGACGGGGAAGTTGGTAGACAACTTTATACTAGCGCTCCAGTAATTCAAAAATTAGACAATGATAAATTATTGAAAGATACTGTTTTAGTGGGGCTAGGAACAAATGGTTCTTTTACGGAAGCTCAATTTAATGAGTTTATGAATGCGATTGGATCAAATCGTAAAGTTTATTGGATCAATGTTCGTGTACCTACACGTAGATGGCAAAACGATGTGAATGCTATGCTTGATGAGATGGAAAAAAAATATAGTAATTTAACAGTTATAGATTGGTATGATTATAGTAATGATCATGAAGAGTGGTTTTATGAAGATCGTGTTCATCCAAATGTAGATGGTCAAGTAGAATACTCTGGATTTATTGCAAAAAAATTGTTAGAAGAACCTGAAAAATCAAACTAATTTTTTAGTAAGTAATTTGTAAATGAAAAGCTATGAACTAAGATTTTTCGGCTCTTTGTCAAATAGGACTGATAAGCAAGATTAATTAAAAATCAGAATGGAGGAGTGACTCTTTCATTCTGATTTTTTTGTTATGTTACCTTAATTAAACCGTTGATCAGAAAAATTCGTATTTT
>NZ_JBTXLT010000015.1:0-63299 GCF_054871725.1 Enterococcus sp. LJL99 | reverse complement strand
AAAATACGAATTTTTCTGATCAACGGTTTAATTAAGGTAACATAACAAAAAAATCAGAATGAAAGAGTCACTCCTCCATTCTGATTTTTAATTAATCTTGCTTATCAGTCCTATTTGACAAAGAGCCACAAAAATTTGAAAAACAATTTTCGTGAGTTGTCGCTTATTTCTTGGAGTTAAACACTTCTGTCCCAACCTCTTTTTTTATTTTAAATGATTTATTAGACTAAAAATTAAGTTTTTCAATTCGGTCAAAGGCTTCTTTTAAAGTAGCAAGATCCTGTGTAGCCGCTATTCGTACGTGGTCATCACCAGTTGTTTCACCAAATGCTTTTCCTGGGATCATTAACACACTCGTTTCTTTTAAAAGTTTTTCGACAAAAGCGATAGAGGTTAGGTTTGTTGCTGAAATATCAACAAATGCATAAATACTGCCTTTAACTGGTAATAGAGACAGGAAAGGAATAGTAGAAATTCTTTCTGAAATGTATTCTAGGCGCTCTTTAAACGTAGAGACAATAGTAGGGACTAATCCTTCTGCATGATTCAGTGCATAGATTCCTGCTTGTTGAGATGGACTTGGTGCAGAAAAAGTAATACTTTCATTGATTAATTTTGCTGCTTCGTTAATGTAGTTTGGCGCAATCATGTAGCCGATTCGCCACCCCGTCATAGCAAAAGTTTTAGAAAAGCTACTAAAAGTTAATGTATGTTCAGGAGCATAGGTTGCCATCGGGATAAATTCTTCATCGTAACAAAAAGCTTCATAGACTTCATCAGACAGAATATACAAATCATGTTTGATAGCAAGTTCAGCAATAGCTTTCATCGTTTCCTTTGAAAAAACGGCTCCTGTTGGGTTATTAGGAGAGTTGACGATAATTGCTTTTGTTTTATTGGTAATCGCAGCTTCTAAAAGTGAAATATCTAATTGAAACTGATCTTTTTCGTAAGTTGGAACAAAAACTGGTTTTCCACCCGCCATTAACACTTGATCTTTATAAGGAGAGAAATAAGGTTCGTGAATGATTACTTCATCATCTGGGTCAAGCATGACTTGTAAAGCCAAATACATTCCGTGCATAGCGCCAACCGTTGCTCGGATCTGATCTAATTCAAAAGATAAGTTGTAGTGACGTTGGTAAAAAGCTTGAACCGATTTTAGAAATTCAAGACTTCCGCCAGAGGCTGTATATTTTGTGTGTCCATTTTTCACATCAGTAAAGGCCGCTTCAATAATTCGTTGATCAGTAATCAAATCGGGGTCGCCAATTGATAAGTCAAGTAAATCTGGAACTTCGGTTGCTAAAGTAGCAATATCCATTAAAATATTTTCTTCGGGTTGTTGGTATTTTGCGGCAAGTTTTGAATAATCCATATTGTTCCTCCAATTTTTTATCTATAGCTATTTTAGCTTATTTGTTCATTCGTTAAAAGAAAATGTTTCTTAAATTATCAAAAAAAAGAACCAAGTGATTTGAACTGAATCGCCTCAACAAGGTTCCTTAATGCTATTTTTACAATACTTTTCTTAAAAAATCTTGTGTTCTTGGATTTTTAGGTTGTCCAAATATTTCTTCAGGAGTTCCTTCTTCTTGAATCACGCCTGCATCCATAAAAATCACACGATCTGCCACTTCACGAGCAAAGCCCATTTCATGCGTTACCACAACCATTGTCATACCTTCTACAGCGAGAGCCTTCATTACCGATAAAACTTCACCGACCATTTCAGGATCTAGGGCAGAGGTTGGTTCATCAAAAAGCATCACATCTGGATTCATCGCTAAAGCGCGTGCGATTGCCACCCGTTGTTGTTGACCACCAGATAAACTAGATGGATAACTACTGCTTTTATCTTTTAAACCGACTTGTTCAAGTAAAGACACTGCTTTTTGTTTTGCCGCGTCACTGGCTTCTTTTTTTACTTTAATTGGGCTGATTGTTAAGTTTTCAAGGACAGTTTTATGTGGAAATAAATTAAAGTTTTGGAAAACCATACCCATTTTTTGTCGAATTTCATCGATATTGATTTGTTTATCTAATAAATTTTTGCCTTCGAATTCAATCGAACCATCTGTTGGTTGTTCTAATAAATTTAGACAACGTAAGAAGGTACTTTTTCCACTTCCCGAGGGTCCGATGATGACAACGACTTCACCAGCTTCTATATCAAGATCAATTCCTTTAAGCACTTCATTTTTATCAAAAGATTTGTGTAAGTTTTTAATATTAATCACTAGTACTCATTCTCCTTTCAGCAACTCCTAAAAGACGGGAGATTGTAAATGTTAAAACAAAATAGATTAAGGAAACAATCAGGTACGGTAAAAATGGTTTGAAACTTGCTCCTTGAACATTTCCAGCTTGGAAAATTAATTCAGAAACGCCGATAACTGAAACGACAGAAGACTCTTTAATTACCGTTACAAATTCATTTCCTAATGCAGGTAAGATGTTCTTAATGGCTTGTGGTAAAATAATAAAACGCATCGCTTGCCCTTGATTCATTCCTAATGAACGTGCGGCTTCCAGTTGTCCTTTGTTGACCGCATTAATCCCTGCACGAACGATTTCAGCTACATAGGCACCACTGTTTAATGCAAGTGCTATACAACCAGCAGCTAGTTTTGATAAATCTAAACCTAACACGCCTGTACCGAAATAAACAATAAAAATTTGAACTAATAAAGGAGTCCCACGAACATATTCAATATAGGTAATCGCGATTCCACGTAAAATTTTTGATTTTGATAGTTTCATTAAGGCTAAAAGGCCACCTAAAAGAGAACCAAATAATACACCCATAAAGGCTAAGAAAATTGTGTAACCAGCACCACTAACATAAAATTTACCATATTTGGCTAAGAAACTTTGATCATCCGTAAACATCAATTTACCGGCTTCTTTTTTATAGCCATCTAATAAGTCATTATCGTTAATCATTTTAATTGTTGCATTTACTTTTTCTTGTAAAACAGGTGCATCTTTAGGAATTGCAACTGCGGCAGTTTTATTTCCTTGTTCAAATTCAATATCAGCAAACATCAAATCAGGATTTCTTTCGACATAAGCTTCAGCAACAGGTTCTTCTAAAACAGCTGCATCTACCTTTTTATTAGTTAAATTCATGATAATATCAGGAACTTTTTGTAAAGAAGTTGGTTTTGAACCAATTAGTTCAGTTTTGGCTAATTCTTCTTGGGTTGTTTGTTTTTGAACACCAACTTTTACCCCTTCAAAATCATTAACAGACGTAAATTTATCTGCATCGTCTTTTCGAACGACCACTTTTTGTTGCACATGCATGTAAGGATCCGAAAAATTAACTTCTTGCATTCGTTCAGGAGTTGGGGCCATACCTGAGATGATTAAATCAATTTTACCTGTTTTCAACGCTCCTAATAATGCATCGAAACCAAGTTCTTCGATTTTTAGTTTTACGCCTAAATCATCGGCAATCTTCTGCGCGATGGAAATATCAAAGCCAACAATTTGATCTTGACCATCTACATCTGCATGAAATTCATAAGGGGCGTAGTCAGCTGATAAACCGACGATTAACTCGCCTCTTTTCATAATACTGTCATAGACAGGATCTTTTTCCTCTGCTAATACTGAGCCAGCAGGCAAAAGCGTAAGCAAAACAAGTAAGATAGGAAAAAAAAGTGAAAATATCTTAGTAAAACGTTTCATTTATAAGTCTCCTTTTCGTTATTAAATAAATATTCCATAAAATTGCAAAAAATGTATAAAAATTTATTGTTTTCGACTGTCAGTTATCATATCATAGTTTAAGGGAAAGGAAAAGTAGATTTTTACTTCTTTTTTACTTTTTTCTATCTGTAAAAAGAAATGGCTAGGTGAATAGAAAATGGATCAAACATTGATTGTAAGAGGTGCCCCGCAAGAGTATGAATGTCGAGAGGGTGCATGGCAAGGGTTGCAAGAGCATTTAAATAGAAGAAACTTGAAAAAAATACTTATTCTACATGGAAAAGAGTCATGGAATGTTGCACAAAAGTATTTTCCGAAATTGACCAAAATTGAAACAAGCTATGAATATTATGGTGGTGTTTGTACTGACGAACGAACCGCTGAATTGGAAGCTTTAGTGAGGCAAGAACAGTTTGATGGAATTCTTGCTGTTGGTGGTGGAAAAATTTCAGATTTGGGAAAATCCGTGGCGTATTTGACTAGATTACCAATTTTGATTTTACCAACTTTAGCTGCTACTTGCGCTGCGTACACACCGTTAAGTGTTATCTACCGACAAGATGGTTCAATGGATCGCTATGATGTATTTCCGGTTAGTAATTCATTAGTTTTAATCGAACCAGCAGTGATTTTGGATTCGCCAAAAGAATTGATGATTGCAGGCATTGGCGATACAATCGCTAAATGGTACGAGGCAGATGCGATGATTTCTCAATTGCCTATTCAATCAATCGAAATTCAAGTGGCTGTTTTTGCGGCTAAAAAATGTCGAGATATTCTTTTATCCGATAGTCAATCAGCTTTGGCTGCGATGGATTGTAATGAACTAAATCAAGCGTTTTTAAATGTGGTTGAAACGAATATTTTATTAGGTGGAATGGTTGGCGGCTTTGGAGATGACTACGGTCGAACTTCTGGAGCGCATTCGATTCATGATGCATTAACAATCAGACCGGAAAGTCATCATCAATTACACGGAAATAAGGTTGCCTATGGTGTTTTAGTTCAATTAGTAATCGAACAAAAATGGACAGAAATCGAAAAATTATTACCATTTTATCATCAGTTATGCTTACCGACATGTTTAAAAGACATGAAAATGGAGCATTTAACTCAAGATGAAATACAAGAAGTAGCTAAACGTGCCGCTGCAGATTATGAAACGATTCACTTTATGAAAGAAACGATTACGCCAGATGTCGTAGCAAAGGCAATCAATGATTTAGAGAAATATATTACAGAAAAGAAGTAGAATAGAAGCTTTCATTTGGCAGGGAAATGAAAATAAGAACTTTTCGTTTAGATAGTTGAATGTTATAATTTATATAATGTTGTTGGATTTATTTAATTGATTTAGTAAGGAGGAGAAGGATGAAAAAACAAGAATGGGTGACAAAAAAGGATTTAATTTGGTTTTTAAGTGTATTAGTAATTGTTATTTTTTCTAGAATGTTTTTGTTCTCAAATATAACAGTACATGGAGAATCAATGAATCCTACATTAGAAGATAAAGAACGAATTTTTGGTTTGAAAATAGGCGAGATAGAGCGTTTTGATATTATTTCATTCAAGGCTCCGACTGAACCTGGTGATCCCAAAAAGAATTATATCAAGCGAGTAATTGCTTTACCGGGCGAAACAATCACTTATGAAGATGATTGTTTGTATATTAATGGTGAAAAAATTGCGGAGCCGTTTTTAGCGGAATACAAACAAGCATTACCATCTAATGAATTATTAACTGAAGAAAATTTTACTTATACGGTCCCTGAAAACAATTATTTTGTTATGGGAGATAATCGCCGAAATTCAAAGGATAGTCGCATGATTGGAACTATCTCTGAAGATAAGATTATTGGAAATGCTAAATTCTCCTATTGGCCTGTTGGTAAAATGGGAACAGTACATTGAGTTCATTTGAATGAATTAAAAAGATGAAACTATTTTTTAGAAAAAAGATTTTTCGCTTTTCTAAAAGATAGTTTTTTTAGTGAACGATTTAAGTTGAGTAAGGCAATCTATTTAGGTATTCGTGTAGGATGAATAAATCGTAAAGAGCAATAATGGATTATTTTGTAAAGTCTTGTTAAAATGTTTTTTGAAGCATTGTATTGGCTTTAGAAAAGAGGGTTGAAAAAAATGAATAGTATTTTTAATTATCTATTTTACGGAGCCTATATCTCAATGATTGTCTTATTTGGTTCGTTGAATGGCCATCAATTAACGGATAAGGTGAAAAAAAGTTTTCATATTTTTGGATTAACTGTTTTGCTTGTTATTTCTTTGGACATTACAAGTTTGATTTTAGGTTCAAATCTTGTAGTTATTCGCAATATTTTATTATATGTTGAAATCATTTATATGTTTATTATCTTATTGCAATTACGAAAGGCTAACTTGAATAAAATAAGTGTTTGTAGTTATATTTTTACATTGATTTGTTTAAGTACGTATTGCATTTATTCTTTATCTCAGAATTTCTTGCATTTTTAAAGGTAAGAAAAAACATCTTGTAATCAGTCGGGAATTGCTATTTTTGGGGAAATGGGGAAGGAACGTATATGAAAAAAAGTAGCTGGATTTTAGATAGTTTTATTTCAATTAGTGGTTTTTTAGGTAGCTTTTTCGCTTTCTATACACCTATTCATGAAGCAGCTCATTTATCTGTTGATATCTTAAAAAATTCTCCGTTTCAGTCCTTCTTTTTCCCAGGGGTATATTTGTTTTTAGTGATTGGGGTAGGTAATCTTTTTTGTGTTTATCTACTGAAAAAAGAAAATACGGGAATCGGTTTTTATCTGCAGGCTCTTTTAGGAATTTTCTTATTGTTGTGGTTGATTGTACAAGGTTTATTTTTAAGAGGGATAGCTATACCCCATATTATTTACGCTGTTTTAGCTATGGGACAAATTCTATTTGCGATTCGAACAATAAAAAAAGAGCACTATTTTTTTCCTTTTTCCGCTAAACAAAATTGATTTCGAGTGAAAAAATTCCTTCGAATTATAACACTAGCAAGGTGTTTTATAAATTTGAAGGAATTTTCCCATTTATAAAGCGACTACTTTAGTTTTTTTGTCATAAGAATTGCTCGTTCTTCAAATGCAAAACTTTCGTAAAATTTTTTTGCTTGTTGATTTTCTTTTACAACGGTTAAATCAATATAATCGATCGATTTTGCTTGGATTAGGTTGATTGCTTCATTCATTAATTGTTTACCAATAGAATGGTTTCTGTATTCTATATCAACAAATAATCGATTGATTTTAGCCATATGCTCAAAAAATGCTATTTCAATAAAGCCAAGTAAATTTTTTTCTTTATAAGCAGTCAAAACAAGAATAGTGTTTTTTTCAATTCCATTTTTTATCTGTTCAATGGTTTCGTCAATGTCAATCACTGGATAAAATGTAGAAAATTGTTCATTTAATAAATTGTGGAAATTTGCTAGTTCTTCAATCATTGGTTTGAGATTATTAACATCAGATGTTTGTAGTGGCTGAATCAAAATATTCATTTTACTAGCTCCTTAAAGTAAGAATCGCTATGAATTTAGCGAAAAAATCAAATTTGCATTAACCATTCTTCAAATAAAAATTGAACTTGACTAGGTACATCGATAGGTAGATTATGTCCTGCATTCTCTGCAATAACTGTTTTAATGGTAGGAAAGTGACTGAATAAGTTTTTTTGATCTTGATAACCGACCATAGAATCATGCTTTCCTAATAATACAACACCGCTTAATTGATTAGATAAGCTAGTTAATTTATTTTCAAAGGAAAAAGCATAATTTGTTGTTTGTAAGTTATGCCAAAAAGAATGATTAAATTTCATTAAACCTGGTAAAATCATTTGTTGATACATCCGCCAAGTCGTTGGATTGATAATAGTATTCATGGAAAGAAACTCATCAAAAAAAGTTTGATTTTCATGAGGGACAAACTGTTCCTCAATGATGGAGTGAGCTATTTCTTTATTTCTGTTTTTGGTTTTCGCAATAGTGACTGGACAAGTTAAAAAAATTTTAGTAATTTTATTTTTTAAAAGATAAGCTAAACCTAGAGAAAGATAAGCACCATAAGAATGGCCAACAAGTGCAACTGCGTCATTTTTTGAATCTAACTCAATAAATTGCTTGATACAATTTACAACAGTATCTGATGAATTAAGAGATTGATCTGCTGGAGAATCCCCCATTCCTGGAAGATCAATATAAACGCGCCTGATTTCATGATTGGAATCAAAGAAAGGTTCATAAATAGTAACCATACTTTGATGGTCTAAGCCTAATCCATGAAGAAAATAAATTGTTTTTCCTTTACCATAGACATGATAGAAAATAGTAGTATCATTAATTGTTAGATTCATAGGAACTCCTTTACTAAACGCAAAATATTTTGAATGGGTAATTTCTAGCTAGAGTAGGTCGGAAATTCATAATAGCGTTTATTTTTACGATATATTCCAATATCTTTATTTCAAATCAAACTGTTTGATAATTATTTCTGCCGTACTTTCTGAAGATAAATCAGTCGTATCGATTTTTAATGTATGAATGTTGGGAAAACGTTTCTGAAGTTCACCTTCGTTGCTTGTTAAGCGATAATTATCATTACTAGTTCGTAATTCCTGTTCTGAAAAAACGACATTTCGTTTGGATGGTTTAGCTGCAAGTCGATCCTCATGAATATTTCTTTTCAGTCGTTCAGCTAAATCGGCAACTAGCTCAATAAAATAAACAGGTTCGTTCGCTTGTAAAAAAATATCGCTGATTTCGTTTAAAAAAGTAATATCATCTGGTTGATCAAAGCCAATTAGAACCGTAAAAATAATGGAAGACGTCGTATTATTTCCTTTATTTTTGACAAAAGCAGTAAAAAGATTTTTTCTCGTCTGGTCAGATAAATCAAACGTAAGTGAGTTATAACCGAGGAAGTTCGCGTATAAATCAATCGTTTGATGATTAAATAACAGTTTTCCGTCAATTTTTTTCTCTAATTCTTTTCCCACAGTCATTTTTCCCACAGCTTGAGCACCAATCAAGACAATCAAGGCCATTAAATTCCCCCCTTTTTATATTGTAACCATTTTGGTAAAGCTTTATTCTAAGTTACTCATTAATTGTAATTATATCAGTGAATGTTTAACGTGACAAAAAGAATTTATGCTTTATTAGTTTGTATGTTCAGATTTTTTAAGACATACAAAATTGAACATGATAAACTTAAGATAGTCAATAAAAGGACAAGGATGCTTTGTTATATAAGGGAAAGTAATTTGGATATTTTCTGATTAAAAAATAGATAGAAGGAAGTGTTTGTTTATGAGTAATCATCAATTGGCTTTAGTTGTTGCGTTAATACTATTGGCATATCCCGTTTTTTCTATTCCTAAACTGATCCATTCCAAAAGGGATACTGGGAGATTTTTTTCAAGTTCTAAAACGTTTATTCCTAAATATCAAGGAAATGGTAATAATTTTAATATGAGAAATGGAATCAGTTTTATTATTATTTTATTGGTTGGACTATTCGTGTTGTCTCTTTATTTTCATGATTAGTGAGTATTTAAGAAAAAAATACAGGAGGGAAAATAGCGATGAGTAGTTACATGCTAAATCAATATCGGCGCTTATTGGCGATTGCTGATGCGGGGCGTTATTATGGAAGAGATCAATTTGATCAAGAACGATATACCGAAATTCGTTCGATTGCATTGGAATTACTAAATGAGTTAAGTTCAGAACCACTTGAAAAGATAGTGGATATTGTGAATTCAAATGAAGGATACCCCACACCGAAAGTTGATGTTAGAGCGTTTATCAAGCAAGAGGGGAAAATACTATTAGTTGAAGATATCGTTAGCAAAGAATGGTCTTTACCAGGAGGCTATGCAGAAATAGGTATTTCACCAAAAGAAAATGTCATAAAAGAAGTGTTGGAAGAAACGGGCTTGGAAGTTATTGTAGATGAACTAAAAGCGGTATTTGATACCAATCTAAGGCAAGATATCCCGCAATTATTTCAGTATTATAAACTAGTTTTTAGCTGCACTATCATAGGTGGTCAGTTTGTAGAAAATAGTGAGACGTCAAATATGGCATTTTTTGAACTGGATCAGTTGCCTAAATTATCTGAAAAAAGAACTTCAAAGGAGCAATTGATACTATTGGAAAATAGTAAAAAGCCATTTTTTGAATAATTTCTAAACATAATAAAGAAAGGAGTGGTCAAAATACAAGAATTGAATGAAAAACAAAAAGGAAAAGTTTCAAAAAAAGTTGTGGTACTTTATGGTATTATATTTTACGGAATTTGGAGTGTTTTTGAATTATCGCTAAAGCCAATGATTGATTCCCAGTTGATAAAAACTGGGATGATTAAAAATCTAGTTTGGACAGTTCCAGCTCTTTATTTGATTTATCATTTTTCTTCGGAGTTGTTTATCCCGTTTAAAGAGATGTTTACTCGAAAAGTAAATTGGTTAAAATGGTTGCCGCTTTTTTTAGGATTTACAGTTTACTTACTCGCTGGATGCTATTTTAATAATGGGGGAATCGTTTTATCTCCTAGTTTCAATAGTGATTTATTCATTATTTTTTTATTTGTCGGTTTAACAGAAGAGCTTGTTTTTAGAGGTTGGTTGTTGAATGCTACAATAGATAATAAAAATAAATGGCTCGCTATCTTGATAAATGCTGTGTTATTTTTACTAGTTCATTTTCCGATTTGGATACACGAAGGGGTATTAGTTGAAAATATTTTAAATTTAGATTTTGTGGCAGTTCCAGTTTTGAGTATTATTTTTAGTCTTTCATTTATTAAAAGCAGAAGTATTTTTGTGCCGATTACTTTGCATATGTATTGGGATTTGTTGATGTTTTTATTTTGGTAAGAATCGCTTAATGAATATGAGGTGAAGAAATGTATAAAGAGATACTCACGCAGCAATTTTGTATAGATTTTAATTGCACTGAAGCCGATTTAGAAAAGAACTATTTCGGAACAGCTACTACGAATCAACGAGCTAGATATTGGGCGCGAAATAAAGCGGATATTGTTTGTTACAATAATTTGATTTACGTCCGAACCGAGGAAGAAGCGTTGACGAAAGAGCTGGAAACACATTTTAAAGAGTGTAAAGGAGAGTGGTTTTTAGAAACTAAAAATATAAAGTTGTTGAATCAAATACTGCAAAAATTCGGGTTAGAAATTGTTCGTTTCGCAGCATTTTTAATCCCGAAAGAAGAAATTCAAATGCAAAAAAACCAAGCGTTGAATTTTGTTTTGATTAATCAGGCTGAAATTATTACGTTTAAAAACGACGAAAGAATTCAAGAAGCCTTTTGTTATTCTGAAAATGATCCAGATCAATTTGGTTTAGCCTACTATGATCAAGAGGAACTGATTGCACTATGTGGTGCAAATAAAAATGGCGAGTATACATGGGAAATAGGGGTAGAAGTTTTTGTTCAAATTCATAGAAATAAAGGGCTTGCTACGAAATTAGTACGAGATGCGACACAAGTAATTCAGCAAGAATCGCTTGATATTTTACCCGTTTATGGAACGGCATTTTCTCATACTCGTTCAATAAATGTTGCAATCAATGCTGGGTTTAAGTATGGATGGACAGAAGTGATTATAGGAGCAGTAGAGGGGGAATAGCTAAAAAAGCGGATATAAATTGAAATTTTAAATAAAAACAGGTAAGGGAGAGAAAAATATGCCATTTATTCATGTAGAATTAATTGAAGGACGCAGTGAGGAACAATTAACTAAAATGGTGAAGGAGATTACGGAAGTTGTCGCTGTGAATACAGGTGCAGCTAAAGAAAATATTCATGTAATCGTTAATGAAATGAAAAAAGATCGTTATGCAAAAGGTGGTTCTTGGCAATAATTTTTTATTGCAAGGAGATATTTTGAAAGTTTTAAAACTTGATAATGTTTTTTTTATGATGATTTAAATAAAAATGTCTGAATATAAAAAGAAAGACTTGCTTTTTTTTAGCGAAAGTGTTTAAATGAAAACATAATTGATTGATAAGAAAGACACCTGAACTTGTAGGCAGTTGTTTAGAGAAGGAAATCTTGGCTGAAAATTTCCTGAACGAGCGCAAGGAATGACCACTTTTGAAACCTTTGTTGAAACAAAGGCGGTCGCACCGTTAAAACGTATGAGGAACATTAGGCTTTTTTGGTAATGTTTAAAAATAGGTGGAACCACGAATTTTTCGTCCTAGTATCTAGAGATAGATGCTAGGCTTTTTTTATTTATCAAACAATTAATCGAATAAAAGTCGAGTGAGCAACCACCCTACTCACGTGAGCCCTTGACCGATAGTCGACTAGTATAAATTTAGGAGGAATACAACTATGACAATCAAGATTACTTTTCCAGATGGCGCAGTCAAAGAATTCGAGTCTGGATCATCAACAGCGGACATTGCTAAAAGTATTAGTAACAGCTTAGCTAAAAAAGCGCTAGCTGGAAAATTTAATGGTGAATTAATTGATTTAGTGGCACCAATTGAAGAGGATGGTTCAATTGAAATTGTAACGCCAGATCATGAAGATGCCTTACAAATTTTACGTCATTCTAGTGCACATTTAATGGCGAATGCTTTACGCCGCCTTTTTCCCAAAATTCATTTTGGTGTAGGTCCAGCGATTGATTCAGGTTTTTATTATGATACTGATAATGGAGAAAATGCGGTAACTGCAGAAGATTTACCAGCGATTGAAGCTGAAATGATGAAAATCGTCAAAGAAAATAATCCTATCGTCCGTAAAGTAGTGACAAAAGAAGAAGCATTGGCATTATTTGCTGATGATCCATACAAGGTAGAATTGATTACAGATTTACCGGATGAAGAAACAATCACTGTTTATGATCAAGGTGATTTTGTCGATTTATGTCGTGGAGTACATGTCCCTTCAACTGGACGAATTCAAATATTTAAATTATTATCTGTTGCTGGAGCATATTGGCGTGGAAATTCAGACAACCAAATGATGCAACGTATTTATGGAACAGCCTTTTTTGACAAAAAAGATTTGAAAGAATTTATCCGATTACGAGAAGAAGCGAAAGAACGTGACCATCGTAAATTAGGAAAAGAATTAGAATTATTTATGTTGAATCCAGAAGTAGGTTCTGGTTTACCGTTTTGGTTACCAAAAGGGGCAACAATTCGTCGTACAATTGAACGCTATATTACCGATAAAGAAATCAGTTTAGGCTATCAACACGTTTATACGCCAATCATGGCAAATGTTGAATTTTATAAACGTTCTGGTCACTGGGATCATTACCATGAAGATATGTTCCCACCGATGGATATGGGCGATGGCGAAATGCTTGTTTTACGTCCGATGAACTGTCCGCATCATATGATGGTTTACAAAAATGATATTCACAGCTATCGTGAACTGCCAATTCGAATTGCTGAGTTAGGTATGATGCATCGCTATGAAAAATCTGGGGCTTTATCAGGGTTACAACGTGTTCGTGAAATGACGTTAAATGATGGACATACATTTGTTCGTCCAGATCAAATCAAAGATGAATTTTTACGTACGCTTCAATTGATGGTAGAGGTTTACGCTGATTTTAATATAACTGATTATCGTTTCCGTTTAAGCTTAAGAGATCCGAACAATAAAGAAAAATATTTTGATGATGATGAAATGTGGGAACGTTCGCAATCAATGATTAGAGAAGCGGCGGATGAAGCAGGAATTAATTATTATGAAGCAGAAGGTGAAGCAGCCTTTTATGGACCTAAGTTAGATGTCCAAGTGAAAACAGCTTTAGGGATGGAAGAAACATTGTCTACGATTCAAATTGATGCATTATTACCTGAACGTTTTGATTTAACTTATGTGGGTGAGGATGGTGAAAATACTCATCGTCCATTGGTAATCCATCGCGGAATCGTCTCTACAATGGAACGTTTTGTTGCATATCTAACAGAAGTTTACAAAGGAGCTTTCCCGACTTGGTTAGCACCGATTCAAGCATCTATTATTCCTGTTTCTGTTGAAGCTCATAGTGACTATGCTTATGAAATCAAAAAACGATTACAAGAAAATGGGTTACGAATCGAAGTGGATGATCGTAATGAGAAGATGGGTTATAAGATTCGTGCTTCTCAAACGCAAAAAATCCCGTATCAAATCGTTGTTGGAGATAAAGAAATGGAAGATGCAACTGTTAATATTCGTCGTTACGGTAGTAAAGAAACAGAAGTCATTGACTTAAATATCTTTATTGATAGTATGGTGGCAGAAATTAAAAACTATAGTCGTTAACCAATAAAAAAAGAAATTCGTAAAAAATCAACTGCTGATTTTTGCGGATTTCTTTTTATGATGGATCAACCAAAAAGTGAAAATGATTATTATTTGTTGCTGACTAATTTTGCTAAGATTCATAAAAAAAAGTAAATATTTTCTTAGTGTTGCATTTCTTACTATTTTTTTTACCATTTTTTCGTTACAATGAATGAGCAAGACTTTTCAAAGTGAGAGGACTAGAATAAAATGAAATTTTTAGATAAATTAAAAAAAGAAAATGTTGAATCGACAGCACAAACGAACAAAAAATCCCACATCCCATTTCGGTTGAATCTGCTATTTTTTGTTATTTTCGGTTTATTTGTAACCTTGATTGTCCGATTAGGGTACTTACAAATCGCAGAAGGGCAACAATTTGGTGAGCGTGCTGATGAAAATTCTAAATTAGAAATCAAAAGTGGGGCTCCTCGTGGAGAAATCTATGATGCTAGTGGAAAAGTTTTAGTAGGAAACAAATCGAATTTAGCAATCACTTATACGCGAGGAAAAGAAGTGAGTTCTAAAGATATTTTTACGATTGCTAATACAGTGAATGAGTTGGTTCAAGTACCAGCAGATGAATTGACTGAACGTGATAAAAAAGACTATTGGTTAGCCGATCCAGATCATTTAGCTGAGGCTCAAAAACGTTTGAAAGACAAAGATAAAAAAGATGAAAAAGGCAATGAGATTACGAATCAGGGAACTCTTTATTCAATAACTGTTGATAAAGTAACTCCAGAAGAAATCAATTTCGATGATCATACGATGCAAGCAGCAACGATTTTTAAACGGATGAATGCTGTTTCTGAATTAAATACTGCATTTATTAAAAGTACTGATGTGACCGAAGATGAAGTTGCTGTAATTGGTGAGCATGCTTCAGAAATCCCAGGAGTTTCAACGGGAATGGATTGGTCAAGAGAATATCCTAGTAATGATTCTCTATTAAGTATTTTAGGAACGGTTTCTACTGAAAAAGCTGGTTTACCCGCAGAGTCTGCTGAAGAATACCTTAAAAAAGGCTACGCGCCAAATGATCGTGTAGGAACTAGTTACCTTGAGGCTCAATATGAATCTGATCTTCAAGGGAAAAAGGCAACTTCTGAAGTCGAGTTAGATACCGATGGCAAAGTAGTTTCACAAAAAGTGATTTCTGAAGGTGAAAAAGGCGATAATCTTAAATTAACGATTGATCTTGAGTTTCAAAATAAAGTAGAACAAATTATGCAAGAACAGTACCAACAATTACTTAGTTCTGGTAAGGCTACTTATTCAGATGGAGCGTATGCAGTTGCTATGAATCCTAAAAATGGTGATATTTTGGCATTAGTTGGATTGAGAAGAGATGTTGCGACAAATCAAGTGACTTCATCACCGTTAAACGCGATTACTGATAATATTGTTCCAGGATCAATTGTTAAAGGGGCAACAATTACTGCTGGTTATGAAACAGGTGTGATTAGTGGGAACGATGTATTGGTTGATGAACCAATCTATCTGGCAGGAAGTAATGTAAAATCTTCGTATTTTAATCCAAGTAGTCAACTGAGAATTTCAACTGAACAAGCTTTGGAATACTCTTCTAACGCATATATGATGAAATTAGTATTTAAGATGATGAATGTAGATTATTCTTATAATATGATGTTTCCTTATCAAACAGGTGATTCCACCGTTTTTGATGAATTGAGACATTCATTTGGAGAGTATGGATTAGGGGTTCCAACAGGAATCGATTTACCTAATAATGAGCAAGCTGCAGGTTATGTGAATAATAATTTCGATGGTAGTCAGAAAGGTGTTTTAATCCCGTCAGGAGCTAATTTACTTGATTTATCTTATGGACAGTATGATAACTATACTCCGTTACAAATGGCTCAATATGCAGCTACTGTAGCAAATAACGGAACAAGAGTAGCGCCTAGACTTGTCCAAGGGATTTATGGTAATGATGACAGCGGTAATTTAGGAGAATTGAAAAAAGCAATTGAACCTAAAGAAATGAATAAAGTCGGCATTTCAGATGAACAAATGAAAATCATTCAAGATGGATTCTATAATGTTGTTCATGGTACCAGTGGTTATACAACAGGTCGAATGATGAATAGTTCAAAAATAGATATAGCTGCAAAAACCGGAACTGCTGAAACTAGCTATGTCGATCCCGAGACTAAAAAAGAATATAGTACGCTAAATAGTAACGTCGTTGCTTATGCTCCGTTTGATGATCCAGAAATCGCAGTTAGTGTTGTATTACCTCATATTGATAATGATGTAAGTGTTAAAACAAATCAAACAATGGTCTTAGCAATCATGGAAGCTTATTATGATATGAAGCATCCTCAATAGAAAACGTAAAGTAGTTTTCCTTTACAAATTTGCCTCAAGGGGTAGAAATTTTTAATTAAACATGGTATGATATCTGAGGCTAAGGAATATCTTAGAAAAGTGAATCAAGTATAGGAGGGAAACAAATGCGCGTAAACATTACTTTAGAGTGTACGTCTTGTAAAGAACGTAACTACTTAACAAGCAAAAATAAACGTAACAATCCTGATCGTTTAGAAAAGCAAAAATATTGCCCACGTGAAAGAAAAGTTACTTTACACCGTGAAACTAAATAATTAATTTATTTGTGAGCTAGAACCCTTGTACAGTAAGGATTCTAGCTTTTTTATTTTGTTTAGAGATAATTTAGAAAGTAGATTGGAATTAGAAGGAATGAATAGTAAAAAAAGTCAAGATAAAGAGAAAAATAGTCGTTAAAATCTTTAAATAGTAAATGAAAGACAATGTTTTGAAGTTAAAAAATTATTTTCAATCTAAGTATAGATAGAAAAAAATTCAAAAAACATAGCCTTCAGATTTTTTAATAGTTAAAAAGGAAAAGTTGATTTGATTTTTTTATAGTTCTTAAATGTATGAATAATTAAATTATTAGTCTTAAAAGATGAATAAATCATATTTATAATAGCTTTATCAGAATGTAAAACAAGTAAATTAAAAAAAAATAACATTTTTTTAATAACGTTTAGTAATAGTATTGAACTAACTTAATTTGACTATTGTATCTAATTTATATTAAGTAATGACTAACTATTCTTTCTATGTTAAAGTTTTACTTGGAGGAGTAATAAAATGAAAAAATTGACGATGGTAGCAATCATTGTTTTGGTTGCATTATTTTCTGTAGGTTGTTATGGAGAGGGAATCGATAGTTCATCAAAAAATAACAAAGAGGAAAAAAAGAGTCTGACTTTTGATCCAAATAGTAATTTAACCAGTCGATATGCTAGAGGCAAAATTTTGAGTGGTAAGTCTAAGAAAAGCAAAAAGAAGAAAAAGGTGATTGAACTTTCTTATCAAGGAGAGAAGGATCCCTTTATGTCATTTTCGACTTTTGTTTTGGGAGGACCAACCAATGAATATATTGGTTTTATTGAAACCATTTATTATAGAGAGGGAATTAGAATTAAGGATATTTATTATGATAGTGATGCGGTAAAGACGGATAAAGTCGGCATTTTTTTCACTAATCTAACTTTTACTTCTACCGATGGCGACCAGTACCTCTATAAGCATGTTCCATATATGGTTTTAAACGATAAACCAACCCTGTTTTTTAGTGGCATTGTGTTCAATGAAGAAGCAAAAATGATTACTGGAAGTATCAACATACCCGAAAAAAATAAAACATATTATATTGAATTATTTTATCTGGATGAAGAAGAAGAGTACTACTATCAAGAAGTAAAAGTAAAAAATAATGGGAATTTCGAGATAAAGATGAGTCGTGAAGGAAATGAAGAAAATATGTATCTCAGAGTGAATGACGGCTATGGGAATTATGGAGATGCTTGTAGTGTCGCTCAAAAGGAGTCATTTAAATATGAAAGCCTTGAAACTATCGACAAAAGTGTTGCAGAGACTGAAAGTGTAAAGGAGGTTATTTCTAAAAAGTTTTTATTTTTACTCGGACTACTTTTTGTCGCGGGCAGTTTTATTTTAGCAATATTAACTAAAATGATGATGAAGAAGCCAAAGACAGATGAGCGTAAAAAGTAGTAACTAACTGAATAAAAAACTGTTTTAGCTAGGGAGTATCTGAAAGCGATTGAGGAATTACGAAACTATTCGCCGTTATCGTTTTAAGATACTCCTTAACTACTTGCAAAAATAAAATAGGTTTTATTTATAAATAGTCTAAATAGGAGTAAATCACGAGGAATGTGTTTGCTATTTGGACTGTTTTTTTATAAACTACTAGGAGAAGAATGAATCATCAAAATTGAAAAAAACATGGTCAAAGGTATCTAACTCAATTATAAATAGTTCAAAAATTTCGTAATAGATTTTGTTTGATGTTGTAGTATTTGTTCTCATTGAATTTGTAGCTTGTTTAAAACTAATTACTGAGAGAATAAGTTAAGCTCTTCATCACTCTTTTGGGAGGTTGAAATGGAAAAAAGTAGTGTACGTAAAGAGGGGTTAAAGCGATTAAAAAAACTTCAACAAATGACGATTTTAAAACAACAAAAAGAAAATGAAATTAGTCAAGCGTTGTTTAATGATGTCTGGTGGCAGGAAAGTAACGTGATAGGCTTAACTAAATCGATGGATTTTGAGTTTGACACTTCGATTATTTTAAAAAAAGGCTGGTCACAAGGGAAAAAAATGGTGATGCCTAGAGTTATCAAGGGAAGACAAATGAGTTTTCATCAAATCTTACCAGAAACTATTTTTGAAAAAAGCTCTTTTGGTGTAGAAGAACCAATGGATGCTCAATTGGTGGCATTGGAGGAAATCGATTTATTAGTTGTACCTGGAGTTGTTTTTAAGCAACAAGGGTTTCGAGTTGGTTTTGGCGGCGGGTATTATGATCGTTTGTTAGCAAATTTTCAAGGCTATTCTTGTAGTCTTGTTTTTAAAGAACAAATACAAGAGGAATGGCAAGTCGATTCTTTTGATTTAGCCGTAAAAAAATTATTTATTCGATAGGAGAATGTCATGGATTATCAAACACAGATGAAGCTTAAAAGAATTCTAAAAAAACCATTTATTACTTATGCTTTATTAGGAATTACAACAATTGTATTTTTAGGGATGGAATTTACTGGCGGATCAGAAAATTTTAATGTACTAATCAAATGGGGAGCGATGTATCGATCTGCAATCGTCAATCAGCATGAATACTGGCGCTTCTTTACGCCTATGTTTTTACATATTGGTTGGATGCACTTTTTAGTTAATATGGTGACTTTATATTATGTCGGTTCACAAGTTGAAGCGATATATGGACATTGGCGCTATTTAGTGATTTACTTACTGAGTGGAATAGCAGGAAATATTCTTAGTTTTACTTTTGGTTCCGCAGGTAGTATTTCCGCTGGAGCAAGTACTTCGTTATTTGGATTGTTCGGAGCTTTTGTTATTTTGGGCAGACATTTTAAAAACAACCCAGCAATTTCTTTTGTAGTACAACGTTACGCAACGTTTATTGGAATCAATTTACTTTTTAATCTATTTAGTAGTTCAGTCGATATTATGGGGCATATAGGTGGCTTGCTAGGAGGCGTCTTAGTGGCTTCGTTCTTAGCTGTCCCAAATCGCTCAGAAGAATTTAATATTCATGAAAGAATTGTTACGGGGATCTTTTTTGTTTTTCTTGTTGTAATTTGCTTAATCTTGGGTTTTAAAAAATATGGTTTACTTGTATAATAAGGAAGTGTTTTAATTTGGAAAGCCTATACGATGTTCAACAGTTATTTAAACAATTTGGTATTTATATTTATGTTGGGGCGAGGATCTATGATATTGAATTAATGATGATTGAACTTAAGAACATTTATGATGGTCATTTAATTGATAAAGAGACCTACCTTTGTGCGCGGATGATACTACAAAGAGAACATCGATTGGAAGAAAATAGAGAAGCTGGGAAAGGAACCAAGTAAATGGATAAAAAAATTATCGGTATTGATTTAGGTGGTACAACTATCAAGTTTGCAATTTTAACATTAGCTGGTGAAGTTCAACAAAAATGGAGTATTGAAACTAATATACTAGATGAAGGAAGTCATATTGTTCCTGATATTATTGAATCAATCACTCATCGTTTAGCTCTTTATGGAATGTCTAAAGAGGACTTCATTGGGATTGGTATGGGGACACCTGGTAGTGTGGATCGAGAAAATGGAACCGTTATAGGAGCGTATAATCTAAATTGGACGAAAAAGCAATTAGTTAAAGATCAAATTGAAAAGGCAACAGGAATTCCTTTTACTTTAGATAATGATGCGAATGTTGCCGCTTTAGGAGAACGTTGGAAAGGCGCGGGAGAAAACAATCCTGATGTCATTTTTATTACTCTTGGGACTGGTGTCGGCGGTGGAATTATCGCTGAAGGAAACTTATTGCATGGCGTAAGTGGTTGTGCCGGTGAAATTGGACATATTACGGTAGATCCTGGTGGTTTTGAATGTACTTGTGGGAAAAAAGGGTGCTTGGAGACTGTTTCAAGTGCAACGGGTGTTGTTCGAGTAGCACGCCAGTTGTCTGAAGAGTATGCAGGTGAGTCTGAACTAAAACAAGCAATTGATGATGGTCAAGATGTTTCGAGTAAAGATGTATTTGATTTTGCTCAAGCTGAAGATCCATTTGCATTGCGAGTTGTTGACCGTGTTTGTTACTTTTTAGGTTTGGCAGCAGGGAACCTTGGAAATACATTGAACCCATCAAGCATTGTTATTGGTGGCGGTGTTTCGGCAGCCGGTGAATTTTTACGAATCAGAGTTCAGAATTATTTTGAGGAATTCACGTTCCCACAAGTGCGTGAAAGTACCTCAATTAAATTAGCTCAATTAGGAAATGAAGCGGGTGTTATCGGCGCGGCTTCTCTAGCACTACAATTTGAAGATCAATAAGAAGGGAATTTAACGATGATTTTTTGGATTATTAACGCTATTTTAATAGCCATTATTGCTGGTTTTGGAATAAACGAGTTATATTTACGAATTATGGCAAGAAGGGCAGCTACAACCTTATCTGAGGACGAATTTAAAGAAGGAATGCGGAAAGCACAAGTCATTGATGTCCGCGAAAAAGATACTTTTGATGCAGGGCATATTTTAGGTGCGCGAAATATGCCTTATCCAACGCTTAAAACAATGATTGCTTCAATTAGAAAAGATCAGCCAGTTTATCTTTACGATCAGAAAAAAGCGTTGAGTATTCGTGCGGCAAATCTGTTACGTAAAAATGGCTTTAAGAACCTTTATATTTTAAAAGGTGGCTATGAAGGTTGGACAGGTAAAACGAAGAAAAAAAATGCTTAATTTATAACTGTTTTTATGCAATAATAAAAAAGTAACTCTGAAAGAGGTTGGGACAATTGTCTCAGCCTCTGATTGATTTCTGATGAAGAATTAGTCATTAAGTCACGTATTTTGCTATTTTTTAAGGTCAAAATAGGTCATAAATCTGGACAAATTTCTTGATTACGGTATTATTAATATAGAAGCATAAGGAGGTCAATACTATGAATTATTTAGAAGAAAATGAAGAAATTGAAACACCAAGTCAACCAAACTTGTTTATGAAAAAATTATTTGAAGAACGTACAATTTTGATTTATGGTGAAATCAATCAAGACTTGGCAAGAGAAGTAACCTCACAATTATTGTTACTAGCCGCTATGGGCGACGAACCAATCAAAATTTTTATCAATAGCCAAGGAGGGCACGTTGAGGCCGGCGATACGATTCATGATATGATTCAATTTGTTAAGCCCGAAGTGATTGTTATCGGAACTGGTTGGGTAGCAAGTGCTGGAATCACGATTTATTTAGCTGCTGAGGCAGAAAACAGATATAGCTTACCAAATACACGCTATATGATTCATCAACCTGCTGGTGGAGTCAGAGGTCAAGGAACTGAAATTCAAATCGAAGCAAAAGAAATCGTAAGAATGCGTGAACGTGTGAATCGTTTGATTGCCGAAGCAACAGGTCAAACATACGAGAAAATCTCTCAAGATACAGACCGTAACTTCTGGATGTCTGCGAGTGAAGCAAAAGACTATGGAATGGTCGCAAACATCATTCAAACAAGCGATGAAATCAAAAAATAGGATAAAGATAAAAGAACAAGTTTAGGTCTTTTAGCTGAGGCAAAACGATGATTTAGTTTTGCTTCAGCTTTTTTACTATGCGACAATTCTAAATTGTTCTTGTCAGTATTAGCTGAATCAGTGTAGAATAAAGAAGATAAACAAAAGAAAGTAGGAACGAATGTGAAACCAAATTTAGGGTATTATGTACAAAAAATCAATGATATTGTGAAAGAAACAGAAGAAGTTGGCGAAAAAATGAATGTGTATTATGAAGAAATTCGTACAGCCATTAACGAAGATAAAACCAATGAGTTAGCACCAGAAAGAATTGCTGAAATCCGTACGATTTTTGAAGAAGGAACAAAAGAATATACAATATTATTAGAAAAAGCTTCTCAATTACGTCCACCAGCTCGAGTGATGGGGATTCATAAAAAATTCGAACGTTCTTATATTGAGTATTTAAATGGTTGTATCGAAATGGTTACCTCATTAGATGCTGAAAAAGGCGTAGATGTCGCTTTATTTGATGCTTCAGAAGAAAAACAAGATAAAGCAACGGATGATATTTCATTTGCAATTACAAGAATGAGTAATCTTTTGTTAAAAAAATAGAAAAAAGACAATAAAAAAAGTAAAAAATAGAATTAATTAATTAAAATATCATAATTTTTTTAATAGACAATTTCAATAAAATAAGGTAATATTAACTCATACCAACAACAACCTTTTTATTTTTCATTTTACTCTTATAGAGTAATACTCCTTTTCCGTCGACTCTCTCAGTCGGCGGTTTTTTGTCATATAAGTATTTTATTATTCGAAAATTCTGCTGAGAATTATCTAAGCCTATTGGGTATAAAAAGTTTAGAATTAAAAATATTTACTACAGATAAAAATAAATTAATTTTTGGATATTTTCGGGATTTTTCTGAATCTTATCATTTTTTTAGTTGATTTTCAAGCTATATCTATTTCGGATTGTTTTTACTGATTAGTACAGCCTCTAGTAAAAGTAATGGTAGGTATTAATCTGAGGGGAAGACGTTAACTCATTCCTTCTGAGAACCAAGTAGGAACTAGGAACAATACAACATCGAATTACTGCCTTCTTCGTGATTTATCGTAATAAAAACCACTTTCCAAGAAAGCAGCATTTGTTCTCACGATTATTTAGAAGAAAATAGAAAAACATCCCTCTATGATTTGTATCTAGGCTGTGTCTGGAATAGTGGGGAATCTTCTTGTAATTATAGTGGCATCCATCGTTAAAAAGTCCCGTTTATGAATGACATAAACGAGACTTTTTTTGATTTCTACCAAAATTTTTGCTTTTTTCAATCTATTTAACTGTATAAAAACTAATTTTCTACATTTCTTACATAATCATCAAAATATTGAATTAAATCAGTTTTGATTTTTTGATATTCTTCTTCTGTGTACTCTCGTTCATCAATTTTACCGTTAAAAAAAGGGATTTTTAATTCTTCTCGCAGTCGATCTAGCACTTCACGTTGATTCATCATTTGCACCTCTTTATAGTTTATCTACTTAATTATAGAACATTAATTAAATTCGTCAACTATTCCTTAAAAGGATAAGATTATTTAGTGAGCACATTTTATTAATATTCGATTTTTTCTAGTTATCTATTTTTTGTGAATAATTAATTGATTGTTTAAAATGAAAAAACATTGACAAATAAATGAGAATGTTTTAATATTATTTCCAATATAATAAACTCGTTGAAGAGAAGAGTACATTAGCTGATGTTTAAATAAGATATAGTTAGAGAGCCTTTGGTTGGTGAAAAAAGGTAATGGAAGCTAGTAGAAGATGGTCTTGGAGAGGAAAAATCATTTATGATTTTAACAGCCGCTACTGTTATCAAAGCAACCAATTCTGAACGAATAGAGAGTTGGAGAGAAGATGAGAAGGAATTCTCGAAAAAAGGTGGTACCGCGATTTTCGCCCTTTATTGACGTATAGATTTATACGTTAATAAGGTTTTTTTTTATTACTCAAACTAAAAGAGAAATGAGAGTAGAGAGTAGGCAACGTAATTTGGATAGATTTTGGTGTCATGGCTCAAGGCAATTAATTTTAGACGAAAGAGGGAGAAAAAATTATGACAGAAAAAGAGTATCAATTTGAGACGATTCAAGTACATGGCGGGCATACGCCTGATGGAGATACGAATTCTAGAGCGGTTCCAATCTACCAAACAACTTCGTATACCTTTGACGATACCCAAGATGCAGCCGATAAATTTTCATTGTCAAAAGCAGGGAATATTTATACTCGAATTACGAATCCTACGACCGCTGTTTTAGAAGAACGATTAAATGAATTAGAAGGCGGTGTTGGTGCCGTTGCGGTTGCTTCTGGTTCAGCTGCGATTACCTATGCGATTCAAAATATCGCTAGTGCAGGAGATCATATTGTTTCGGCGGCTAGCTTATATGGAGGAACCTTCAATTTATTTACGCATACCTTGCCTGAATTTGGAATCACAACGACGTTTGTTGATTCAGAAAATTTAGCGAATTTCGAAGCAGCGATTCAAGAAAATACGAAAGCGATATTTGTGGAAACCATTGGCAATCCGTTGACGAATGTAGCTGATTTAGAAGCATTATCAGAAATTGCCCATAAAAACGGACTACCATTAATTGTTGATAATACCTTTGCGACAGCTTATTTGAATCGACCGTTTGACTTTGGCGCTGACATTGTTGTTTATTCGGCAACAAAATTTATCGGTGGTCATGGTGTGGCTTTAGGTGGTGTCATTATTGATTCAGGTAAATTTGATTGGACGAATGGAAAATTCCCTAAATTAGTTAATCCAGATCCAAGCTATCATGGTTTATCTTATACAAAAGATGTAGGCGCAGCGGCTTTTATTACCCGCATTAGAGTATCGTTGTTAAGAGATACGGGAGCTGCGATTTCCCCTTTCAACAGCTTTTTATTGATTTTAGGATTAGAAACCTTATCGTTACGTTTAGAACGTCATGTAGAAAATGCTTTAAAAGTAGCTGAATTCTTAGCAAAACATCCAAAAGTTGAATGGGTCAGTTATCCAGGATTACCTACGGATCGTTATTATGAACTTGGACAAAAATATTTACCGAAAGGTGCAGGTTCGGTCTTTACTTTTGGTGTTAAAGGCGGTGCTGCTGCTGGTAAAGAATTGATTAATAATGTGAAACTTTTTTCTCTTTTAGCCAATGTCGGTGATGCGAAATCATTGATTATTCATCCAGCCTCTACGACGCATGCGCAATTGAACGAAGCAGAATTACTTGCAACAGGAACATCGCCAGAGTTGATTCGTTTATCCATCGGTTTGGAAAACATTTCTGATATTATTGAAGATTTGGATCAAGCACTAGCTATGATTTAATAGAAGAGTCAACGAGCAAGTGACTGATGAACAATTGATTCCTTGCTCGTTGCTTTTATAGACTATCTAAAGCAGATTATCTAGTTATTGTATCCTAATTGAATAACTGATTTTAAGATTCTTCAATTAGACAAAAAAATAAAATAAAACTGTTGACTTTCAAAAGATATTTCGGTATCTTTAATACTATAGTTTGAATTATTTAAAAATTCTGACAATAAAGGATGTTGATGACAATGAAAAATCAAAATTACAATACTACATTCTTATTATTATTACTGTAGGGACTCAGCTGGCTGATATTCAGTTTATGAGGAGTCCTGTTTTCGCATTGCATGAACGGGATCATACAACATCCCGCATCGTGGGATGTTTTTTTTATTAATAAAAATAGCAAGTTAAACCTGAAAATGAAGCATCAAAAAGGAAAAGAGAGGATGAAAAAAATGCAAAACGTACAATTTTTTGACACTACCCTAAGAGACGGCGAACAAACGCCTGGTGTTAATTTCAATACAAATGAAAAAATTCAAATCGCGAAACAACTAGAAAAATGGGGAATTGATACAATCGAAGCTGGCTTTCCAATTGCCTCTGTAGGTGATTTCGAGGCAGTTCAAGCGATTGCGCGTACGGCTAAAAAAATGACTGTAGCGGGTCTAGCTCGTTGTCAAAAACAAGATATCGATCGTGCCTATGAAGCATTGAAAGAGGCGGTTCATCCACAAATTCATGTGTTCTTAGCAACAAGTCCTGTTCATATGGAATTTAAACTAAAAATGACACCTGATGAAGTGCTTGCTTCTATTAAAGAACATGTGAGTTATGCGCGTTCAAAATTTGAAAAAGTTCAATTTTCACCTGAAGATGCGAGCCGTACAGAAAAAGACTTTTTACTAAAAGCTGTTCAAACAGCGATTGATGCTGGTGCAACAATCATCAATGTGCCTGATACAGTAGGCTATTCAAATCCGACTGAATATGGCGCGTTGTTCAAATTCTTGATTGAAAATATCCAAAGCGAGCAAGAAATTATTTTCTCTTCTCATTGTCATGATGATTTGGGAATGGCAACAGCGAATGCGTTAGCAGCGATTGAAAATGGCGCTAGAAGAGTTGAAGGAACGGTTAATGGAATCGGTGAACGGGCTGGAAATACGGCACTTGAAGAAGTGGCTTTGGCGCTTTACATTAGAAAAGACTTTTATCAATTGGAAAGTAACATTGTTTTAAATGAAACGAAACGTACGAGTGATCTAGTCAGTCGTCTATCAGGTGTGGCAGTTCCTCGGAACAAAGCAATTATTGGTGAAAATGCTTTTGCTCATGAATCTGGCATACATCAAGATGGTGTGTTGAAGAATCCTGATACTTATGAAATCATTACACCTTCATTAGTCGGTGTCAGCACTAATTCTTTACCGCTAGGCAAACTTTCTGGTCGCCACGCATTTGCGACAAGAATGGAAAGTCTAGGCTATCAATTGGATGAAGAAGAGCTAAAAACAGCATTCAAACAATTTAAAGCTTTGGCTGATAAGAAAAAACAAGTGACAGAAGACGATTTGATTGCCTTGATGGTCGGTCAAAAACAAGCGACGGAAGAAAATTATACATTGGATCGGGTACAGCTACAATACGTTTCAGATGGCAGTCAAGGAGCGATTGTCTCAATTAAGCATGAAGAACAAACGATAACTGAATCTGCGATTGGTTCTGGAAGTATCCAAGCTATCTACAATTCAATCGATAAACTATTAAAACAAAAACCACTATTAAAAGATTACTATATTAAAGCCATTACCGCTGGAGAAGATGCGCAAGCAGAAGTTCACGTAACGGTTCAAGATGAAACGAGCAAACACCAGTTTAACGGCATTGGGATTGATTTTGACGTGTTACAAGCGTCAGCTAAAGCATATATGAGTGCAAGTGAACAATTTAAAAAGGAAGTGGAGAAGTAAAATGAGTAAAATAATCGTTGCATTACCTGGAGACGGCATTGGATCAGAAATCATGAAAAGCGGACTAGATGTTCTAGCTGAAATCATGCTGCAAGATAATTTAGAAATGGATATTGAAACTTATCCATTTGGTGGAGCCGGAATTGATGAAAAAGGAGATCCGCTTCCCGAAGAAACCTTGACTGCTTGTAAAGAAGCAGATGCGATTTTATTAGGCGCAATTGGTGGTCCTAAATGGGATCAAGCCCCTAAACGACCAGAACAAGGACTGCTTGGGCTACGTAAAGCATTAGGTTTGTTTGCCAATATTCGTCCAATTACTGTGCCAGATGCAATTGTTCATTTGTCACCATTAAAAGAGGAAAATGTTCGCGGAGTTGATTTTGTCGTTGTTCGTGAATTAACAGGTGGGATTTACTTTGGCGAAAAACAATTAGGAGAAAATGAAGCCTCTGATTTGTGTTCTTATACGAAACC
This sequence comes from Enterococcus sp. LJL99, assembly GCF_054871725.1. Lineage (NCBI taxonomy): Bacteria > Bacillati > Bacillota > Bacilli > Lactobacillales > Enterococcaceae > Enterococcus > Enterococcus sp. LJL99. The sequence goes on along the minus strand of NZ_JBTXLT010000015.1, from coordinate 35,276 downwards.
TGAAATTCAACGAATTATTCGTAAAGCCTTTGAAATCGCCCGTACAAGAAATAAAAAAGTGACGTCTGTTGATAAAGCAAATGTTCTTTCGACTAGTAAATTATGGCGCCAAACAGCGGAAGAAGTTGCACAAGAATTTCCAGATTGTACTTTAGAACATCAATTGGTCGATTCAGCGGCAATGGTCATGATTCAACGCCCAAAACAATTTGACGTGGTTGTGACAGAAAACTTATTTGGGGATATTTTAAGTGATGAAGCGTCTGTGATTCCTGGTTCATTGGGAATGATGCCAAGTGCTAGTCACAGTGAAACAGGACCATCATTGTATGAACCAATCCACGGTTCGGCACCAGATATTGCCAATCAAAATATTGCTAATCCAATGTCAATGATTTTATCAGTAGCAATGATGTTGAGACAATCATTTGGTTTAGAAAATTCGGCGAAAAAAATTGAAACAGCTTGTGATACTGTGATGAACCAAGGGATTTTAACAGGAGACTTGGGCGGAACGGCAACTACAACGGAGTTTACCGAAGCTGTAATCAATGAATTAAAAGCGTAATTACAACACATAGCAAAATAAAAGAAGAATAACTAGCTTTAACAGATTCATATAGCTGTAAAAATAAAAAATGGATGTGAAATTATGGGAAAGACTCTATTTGATAAACTTTGGGAAAAACATGTGGTTTCTGGAAACGAAGGCGAACCACAATTACTTTATGTAAATCTTCATTTAATCCATGAAGTAACTTCACCGCAAGCATTTGAAGGACTCAGAGAAGCTGGCAGAAAAGTAAGACGACCAGATCGCACCTTTGCAACGATGGATCACAATGTTCCAACAAAAGATATTTTCAATATTACGGATTTAGTAGCGAAAAAACAAATCGATGCCTTGAAACAAAACTGTGAAGAATTTGGTGTCACTTTGTGTGATAACGGAAGTGATCGTCAAGGAATCGTTCATATGGTCGGACCAGAAACAGGATTGACACAACCAGGAAAAGTGATTGTTTGTGGAGATTCTCATACCGCAACGCATGGCGCATTTGGGGCATTGGCTTTTGGGATTGGAACAAGTGAAGTAGAACATGTTTTTGCGACACAATGCTTGTGGCAAAGAAAGCCAAAATCAATGGGTGTTAAAATCTCTGGAAAACTAGCAAAAGGTGTGTATGCCAAAGATATCATTTTAGCATTGATCGCAAAATATGGCGTTGATTTTGGTGTAGGATATGCAGTAGAATTTTATGGCGAAACAATTGAAGGCTTGTCGATGGAAGAACGTATGACGATTTGTAATATGGCGATTGAAGGTGGCGCGAAAATGGGTATGATCGCACCAGATGAAAAAACGTTTGAGTATGTTCGTGGCAGAGAATACGCGCCAGAAGATATGGAAACAGCTATTGCCGACTGGAAAAAATTACCAAGTGATGCGGATGCGGCTTATGAAGCGAATTTAGAATTAAACGCAGATGAATTAGTGCCATTTATTACTTGGGGTACAAATCCAGAAATGGGGATTCCAGTGACTGGAACATTCCCAGAAATCAAAGATATGAACGATGAACGTGCGTATAAATATATGGATCTAAAACCAGGTCAACGTCCATCAGATATTGAAATCGGGTATGTATTTATCGGTTCTTGTACCAACGGTCGTTTGTCTGATCTAGAAGAAGCGGCACGAATCGTTAAAGGTAAAAAAGTTAAAGAAGGAATTACTGCAATCGTGGTTCCTGGATCAAGACCTGTTCGTAAAGCAGCTGAAAAAATTGGCTTAGATAAAATCTTTACTGAAGCAGGCTTTGAATGGCGTGAGCCAGGTTGCTCCATGTGTCTAGGGATGAATCCAGACCAAGTGCCAGCAGGTGTACATTGTGCGTCTACATCTAATCGTAACTTTGAAGGACGTCAAGGAAAAGGGGCTAGAACCCATCTTTGTAGTCCAGCGATGGCAGCGACAGCCGCAATTGAAGGAACATTTATTGATATTAGAGAGGGGTTCAGTGCATAATGGAGGCTTTTACACAACATAACGGAACAACCGTTCCATTGATGAATGATAATATTGATACCGATCAAATCATTCCAAAATCATTTCTAAAACGAATCGAAAAAACAGGTTTTGGCGAATTTCTATTTGACGAATGGCGCTACTTACCAGATAGAAGTCCTAATCCAGAATTTACATTGAATGAACCTCAATATCAAGGAGCTACCATTTTGATTTCAGGCGATAATTTTGGTTCAGGATCTTCTAGAGAACATGCCGCATGGGCATTGACTGACTATGGATTTAAAGCAATTATTGCAGGAAGTTTTAGTGATATTTTCTATATGAATGCAACGAAAAACGGCTTGTTGCCGATTGTCTTGCAGCCAGAAGAATTAGAAGCTTTAGCTGCCTTACCTGCTAAGCAAATAATCACAATCGACTTACCAGCTCAAGCAGTGATTACACCAGAAGCAACTTATAACTTTGAAATCGACAGTACGTGGAAACACAAACTGGTTAATGGTTTAGATGACATTGCAATTAGCTTAAGTCATGAAGACGAAATTGAAGCTTATGAAGCAAAAATTCCAGCTTACTGGCAATAAATAAACATTAATTAAATGAATGAAGAACGTTGCGAAGAAACTTTTTTCGCGCAGCGTTCTTTTTTATCCACAAAAGGAGTGAACTTATGGAATGGAATGCGCAAACCTATACAAATGAACATGATTTTGTTTTTAAATATGGCGAAAGTTTGTTGGAATCAATCCCGCAAAACCCAATGAAAATTTTAGATATTGGCTGTGGTACAGGTGAATTAACGAATCAACTCGCTCTACTTGGGCACCAAGTCACTGGAATTGATCAATCAGCGAATATGATTGAACAAGCGAAACATGCTTTTCCAGCGGTTAAATTTTTTACAAAAGATATTTTAACGATCGATTCATTTGATGAAAAATACGATGTTGTCTTTTCAAATGCGGCCTTTCATTGGATTTTAAATCATGAACGATTAGTCGAGAATATTAGTAAACTTTTACGTCCAAATGGGTTGCTAGTTTGTGAATTTGGTGCTGAAGGAAATATCAAAAGCATTGAAGAGGCTTATCGAAAAGAAATGAGGAATCTAGGAATTGAACCGAAACAAAAATTTTGCTTCCCTTCAAAAGAAACTTTCCAACAGTTGCTTGAAAACAATCAATTTAAAGTAGAACAGATCATTGATTTTGATCGCCCAACCACACTAAACAAGGGACAAGCTGGGTTGAGAATTTGGTTGGAGCAATTTTATGCAGGTGAATTAGCTGAGCTTGCAGAAGAACAACGAGCAATGGTTCTTGAGAATATGGAACAAACGTTGAAACCTATTTTATGGCAAGAAGATTGTTGGGTGGCGGATTATCGGAGATTACGAGTAAAAGCCACTCGTGTCTAATTTCTTTTAAAACTTAAAATTCCAACAACAAAAAAATATTTAATTGAAATAATGCAAAAAAATTCACATTTTTTTCACAATAATTTATAATAAAATTCAAATAAGAATTTAAGGAGAGTTATTATGGGGAAGAATTTTTTTAGGAATGTAGGATTAGTTTTTACAATTTTTTTGACGTTTGTCAGTGTATCTATCATAAAAGCAGATGCAGCTCCTTCAAACGCAACGGTGACGACACAATATGTTTTATTGTCCGATTTATCACCAGAAGAACAAGAAGTGATTGTCAAAAAGGAACCAAGCTTTCCTATTTTGCACGACAAGGAGAATGTTAAATTAGTTTATACAGCCGTGTCTCCTGACCCGCAGCCGGGCGAGCCAAGTAAACCAGAACCCACATCTCCAACGAAACCAGACTTACAACCGACAAAGCAAGCAGTAAAACCAAGCAATAAAGTAACCAAATCAACGACCAATTTACCAAAAGCTGGAGATACCACCACAAATTCAACAGTTTTAATCGTAGGGAGTGCAGTTGTACTTTTATCTATTGCCCTAATGATTTGGAAAAGAAAGCATGTGAAAACACTGTTGGTCTTAATTATTTTTGCTGGAGGCAGTGGTGCAGTAGTAATTGCTGAAGCTGCTGAAAACGTGTTACCGAAAACAACCACACAACTTTTACCGATTGGAGATGCAACATACGCTGTAGACACAGCTGTGACAGGATTTGACTATGTAGGATACGTCCATACGTATTCAGATGATGCGCCTGTCCAAGAAGATGCAACAATCACGGTAAATTATCAAAATACCGAAGGAACGGCGCTAATTGAGTCTACGATTTTAACAGGAAAAGTAGGTCAAAATTATGCTGTAGAGCCAAAAACAATTGAAGGATTTATTTTTAAAGAAATGACTGGAAATGCAACAGGTATATTTACAGCACAAAAACAAGTGATTACGTTTATTTATGAAAAAGTACCAGTTCAAGGAAAAGTGACAGTTAAATATCTAGATACGCAAGGTAACTCAGTTGCGCCAGATGACATAATAAACGGTGTAGAAGGTCAAAATTATTTTGTTGAACCTAAGACAATTGAGGGATTTGATTACAAAGGTGTATTGGAACCTATAAAAGGCGTTTTTACTATAGAGGATCAAACCATTACCTATCTATACGAACCTAAGCCTGTAGAATTAGGAACGATTACATTAAAACAATCTGGTGTGGTTCCTAATTTCAATGGAAATGTTTACTTTAAAGTAACGTACTATGATCTTAATAATAATATAATGGGAACAGACACGGTCTTTAATCAAGTAGTGATTAGTGATGATACAAAGGAAGTAGCTGTTGGGAGCCCCTACAAAGTATACTCTAGAGTAACGTATGATGCTTATTTAACAGAAAGTGATGAAAGATATCAGTGGTTGGATTACAAGTTAGAAGCCATTAATCCTTTACAAACGGAAGGAATTATGACAGGACCAACTTTACAAATCGATTATTTATTTACTATTCCTAGCTTTGGTTAATAGTTGAAGATTTATGATAAGAAGTTCTAATAAGAATAATCAGTAAAATAGCTTGACTATTCTATTCTTTCGAAAAAACATTTGCGTTGTGACAAACAAGAGTTAGGTCTGTTTGTCACAGCGTTTTTCGTGTGGATAATAGTAGAAATGTTTAGTTAATGAAAAATTCATTCTATTTTAGTTGCATTTTATAAATAAATGCATCTAACTTTTCGCTTCAAAAGAATAAATGAGAAAACTGATAATTAAAAGAAGTCTTTATAAAAAACATAAAAACAAAAATAATACATATTTAAATTAAAAAATATTCAAAAAAACTTCACATTTATTTAATAATCATTTATAATGAAATCAAAATAAATAGTAAGGAGAAAGATTATGAAAAAGAGTTTTATTAGAAGTGCATTGTTGCTAGTTTCTATTTTGTTTGGATTTGTAAGCGTTTTCTCCGCAAGGGTTGATGCTGCTCCGTCAAATTCTACTGTGACGACTCATTATGTGCTAGTTTCTGATTTATCCGCTGAGGAACAACAAGGACTTGTCAAAGAAGCACCAAACCTTTCTATTTTACACGATAAGGAAGATATCAAATTAGTTTACAATGATATTCCCGATAATCCTGATCCTAAACCAACGCCACCCTCAACACCAACTACGCCGACAAAACTAGCTACAAACACAGTGAATAAGACTGTTCATACTGGTTCTAATTTGCCGAAAGCTGGTGAGTCTAAAAATTATGTGACAGTTGGATTATTGGGAGCTTTCCTGATCCTTTTAGCTGTTAGCTTATTAATTTGGAAAAGAAAACAGTTTAAAACAATGTTGGCTTTACTTATTCTTGCTGGTGGTACTGGACTTGCGGTTGTTGCGGAAGCTTCTGACAAAGCATTACCTAAATCAACGACTCAGTTATTACCAATTGGACAATCAACTTATACTGTTGAAACTGATTTACCAGGGTTTGAATATGTTGGCTATGTCCACACGTATTCAGATGATGGGCCAGTTCAGGAAGAAGGAACAGTCACTGTAAATTATCAAACGATTGATGGTGTATCACTTGATGAACCTGTGATTTTAAACGGTTTAGTAGGTGATAATTATGTTGCAGAGCAAAAAGCAATTGAAGGATATGTATTTAAAGAAGTGATAGGAAATGTATCTGGAACATTTACTGAAGGAAACCAAGTGGTAACATTTATCTATGAAAAAGAAATAGAAGATGGAAGTTTGACGATTAAATATCAAGATATGACAGGCAATCCACTTGCAGAAGATGAATTATTGACTGGAAAAGTAGGAGAAGGATATCTAGTTGAACCTAAAACAATTGACGGGTATATATTTAAGGAAGTGATAGGAAGCGTATCTGGAACATTTACGAAAGAAGATCAAGTCGTAATATTTGTTTATGAAAAAGAAGTAGCAGAGGGTCGATTGATTATTAAATATCAAGATTTAGTAGGCAATCCAATTATGGAAGACGATATATTGACTGGAAAAGTAGGAGAAGAATACCTGGTTGAGCCTAAAGCAATCGATGGCTATTTCTTCTTTGGCACTTCGGATAATACATCTGGGATATTTGCGTTAGAGGATCAAGTCATTACGCTCGTCTATAGTTTTGGTCCTCCTCAATTTGGATTGATCATCTTAAGACAAACAGGAGTTATTGAGATACCCGATCCTAATATTTATTATAAGGTAACATATTATGATCTTAACGGAAATGTAATAGATTGGGCACCTAGTAAGATTGAGGAAACAACGACCATTTATGATTATGTTACAGGCGCTTTTATCGGTGGTCCCTATACTGTTTATGCAACAGTGACGTATGAAGCATATTCTAAATTAGATGAACAAAGAGTTGAATGGTTAGATTACAAATTAGAAGCGAATAATCCATCTCTAACAAAAGGTGTATTAACCATGACAGGTTTGGAAATCACTTATACTTTTACTGGACCCAATTTTGATTAAGTCATTTTAAAAGACATTAAGATTTAGAATAAACAAATAAGAAATAACGTTGTGATAAAAAATTTAGGTCAATGCAAGTGAAATCTACTCGTATACTATCGATTGATGATAGAAGGGTGAGACGAGCAATCCTTAATTTTATCGCAACGTTTTTTATGAGGTTTACGATTAAAACTTTTGTTTAGAAAATGAATGACAAGAATTTTTTCACAACTGCTGTTCATGATTTTCGTATCATTAATTAGTCTGATTTGTTATTTTATTTTTAGGTAAATAGAAGGACAAAATAGATAATTGTGATAAACTAGTGATAAGAACAAATGAAAAAGTAGCAACAATGACGGGAGTGTTTAGAGAATGAAAAAGAATGTTTGGGGAATTTCGATTGGGGTAGTCGTTATGATTGTTGTGGGTATTGGGATTGTATTCTTTCAGAAACAAGCAAAAATTACTGCTGCTCAAAATGATGTCACAGCAATTGAAAAGGCAACCACGAAAGATGGGAAACTGTACAAAGAAGTGGCCTCACTGTATGATGATCAACACGATTTCTTAGCCAAAGAAGTCAAAGCAACAACGATTAAAGAAACAACAGAAAAAATACAAAAACAACAAGAAGAAGTCGAAAAGTTAAAAAACGATTTTGGAACAAAACTAACAACTAAAAAAGCAGAAGAGAATCTCAAGAAACTGGAACAAGATGCGACAAAAGCAAATAAAAAATTAGCCATCCAAACCAAAACCAATGAATTATTCAGCTCAAAGGAAGTTGCCATCGATGGAGATAATGTGAAAGATCAGCTACCAATCACGATTGATTTAACACAAAAAAAGATCACCGCTGTTACTGACACGGTTAAAGAAGAGAAAGAACTAAAAGGAAAATGGCAAGAAAGCATTGATTCCATCCTAAAAAATGCGACAGAGCAAGTGACTGAAGTCGAAAAAATTCAAAAATTATTCAGTGAATCTTTTGATGGAAATGTACCAAAAGAAACGGTTCAACAAACTGAATATAATACATTAAATAAAGAAGTCGAAAAAGTAAAAAACGCAGAATTAAAAGCTGGTTATACGGCAAAGTTACTTTTAATGAAAGCGATGATTGATACCAATGACAAACTCAATGAATTAAATCAACAACAACAAGCCGCAGAACAAGCGGTCAATGATGCATTAGCAAAAGCGCAAGCAGATGTGGATAAAGCGGCTCAACAAGCAAAAGGAGACGATAGCCTTTTATTGGGGTATTCAGATGATCAAATTGAATTTGCCCGAGTGTGGTTGACAGTGATTGGAACGAAAAATTCAGCACTTTATATAGACAGACTTCCAGCGGGATCACCTATCAATATATATGACAAAGGAAGCGTGGGCTATCCTGTAGATGTGATAGTTCTTTCAGGACCAGCAACTGCAGATGGATCTGTTGTCTATAGCAGTAATCATAATGGGACAATTACTGTTTATCCAGTACCAGGACACTGGCAACTGCCTATAGAAGTTGTTAAAGATCCAGAAAAAATTCGAGAATTAACACAAAAAGTGATTGATGATGCTCGAGTAGTAAGTGTGGACGTGTGTAATCCGCGAGATGTGGTGGATGTGATTCGGGTGGAGAAGAATTAGGTGGAAATATAATATATGTAGTTTTTATTATGTATATGTAATATAATTATATATATTACATAAAATGAGTTTTATCTATATTTAAAAAAAGTTACATATGACTAAAGTATTATTAATTAATTGAAAAGTTATGGATTTTTTAGGAAATTATGTTTCGATAGATTATTTTTATATGGAGGGTTTTATGTCAGAAAAAAGTAACGAAAAAAATCTAGTTAGTTATTTAGATGAAGTAGACACTGTAATAAAGGAATTAAAAAAACAGATTTTATCTTTTTCAAAAAGTGAATGTGTTTTAGCGTATAGGGGTGAACCTATGAATTATGGAGAAACTTCTTTAATGCCGTCACTTTTTAGAGAAAAATATACTAGAGATGATGAGCTGAATTTATTGGATTTGCTTTGTGATTACGAGATAGTTGATAAAGGAAGTTTAAAAAATATTGAAAAAGCTATTGATTCTCAACATTATATTTCCATAAGTAGATTACTTGATATATCTTTTAGTATTTTACCTGCACTTTACTTTGCTTGTAGCAAAGATTTAGATGAGAATGGAAAAATCTATATTTTTGCATTTCCAGAATATTTTTCCCCACAATCTAACTATATAGAAAATTTTTATTCATCATTACTTGATAAAAATCCAACTACTACTCCATTTTTAGGAGATTTTAAGGTTATTACTCATGGTTATAATAATGAACGAATGAAAATACAAAGTGGAGGATTTATTTTATTTCCGGGACATAAATACCGAAAAATTCCAGACTGTTATTATAGAGTTATTACTATCGATAAATCTCATAAATCGGCTATTTTAGAAGAATTGAGCTCACTGTTCAATATTTCTGAAGCAAGTATATATCCTGAAAAAGATAAGAGAGCTGATTTTATTAAGGGAAAAGTGAAAAGTACAAAAATAAATAAAAGATATGATTCTAAAATAACTGTAGATTCTGAGGTAGAAGCATATTTTGATCGATTAGTATTTGAGCTATATGTAAGAAATAACGATAAAGATGAAAATGCTACTAAATCAGTAATTAGAATATTTAGAAAAGAAATAGAAGACCTAATTTATTATATTGATAACAGCAATTCGAACAATGAAAATAAGAATAGATTAAAAAAAATGTGTAAAGATTTTTTTGACTTTTATACCGCTCAAATTAAATAAGGAGGATGAAAAATGAAATCAAATAATAATTTTTATATCTTAAAAGGTTTAATCGCATTTCTAGAAGAAACTAGTGATTTAAAAATTTCCGATCCATTACCGATTGACGGGAGAGAAGGATATTATAAACTTGAAGGTACGACTAAAAATACAGGTGAAGATGAATATTATATAATATATGATTGCAGTAATTCAAATGAACTTTTTGACTATTCAGAATTATGTGAAGTAAAGAAAGATGATGAAAATTTTACTTCTATTATTGTTATTTTTAAGAATTGGGATCACGAACGCGATTTATTTCTTAAAACTAAAAAAAGATTATCTAGAGAAGAACAAAAAAAATTAAAAGAGGTTTATGACCAAAAAGTTTCATATTATATTGAAATAGATGAAGAAATGAGTATTTCTGTGGATGATAATGGAATAAACTTTTTGGAATACAGCGACTGTAGTAGAACCAGTAACGATAAAGAAAATGATTTAAAAGGATTTATATATAATGTTTCAATGAAAGAACTAAAAAGAGTTTTTAATGTAACTGGAAGTAACTTGTTTAATAAAAATGTTAGGTATGGTTTAAATAGAGATAGAACTGGATTGAAGATAAAAGAAAAATTTAAAAATTATATAAAAGTGAAATTTTTAATAAATTATAAAAATGATGATAAAATATATAGTAATTTATCAAAACTTTTGGAAATGGATTTAGAGACATCTGGTTATAATCGGCCTGAACAATTTTGGTTTTATCATAATGGAATAACTATATTTTCATACGATTATCAACCGATTGACAGAACTGGAGATACTGTAAAGATAAATCCGAAGAAAATAAGCGTTATTAATGGTGCTCAAACCTTAACACAATTTTTTACAGGTATGGAAGAGTTGGATTTGGAAATAGATTTAATGGTAGAAAATATTGAAAATATGGAATCTGAACAGTTAAAGGTACTTAGGCAGAATCTAAAAAAGCTGATTGAAGAAGCTTCAAAAGATATTATTGTGAAAACGATTTTTATAGTTGGAAAAGAAAAGAATGTGAAAGATATAACAAGTGGTTTAAATACACAAATTCCTATTTTAGAAGAGGATCAATTAGCTGATAACGAAATTGTCACAAAAATAAATATATATTTGAAAAGTAGCCAATTAAAAATTTTGAAAGAAGGAGAGAATCCAGGTTTGTATAGTGGAATCAAAATTTTAGATTTTGCGAAACTATATCTAGTTACACAAATGAAACCAGGAGAAAGTAAAAATTTTCAAAAAAGAAAATTAGAGGATGTTATTAAGATAGTGGAAGAAGAGCTAAGTAATCCTGAATCAAAACAAGATTTATTAAATAAATTAAATCAAGCACTAGTTGTTGATACTTGGTGGAAAAACAGACCAAGAGAAGGTAAAGATAAACATATAGAATTAGATAGTTATGGAAAGAATTATTTTCAAAGCTTTGTATTAAATGAGATAAAAGAATCTGATAATAGTTTAGATGACGATTACTTAACACAGTTATATAATAAATTTATATACATTTTTAATCAAGAAGATTTGAAAGTTGGTGATTTTAAAACAGATTCTTTATTTTCTGAGTACTTAAGTGAGAATTTTTTATCTCAAAAGAAGTCATTAGTCAATAACATAGATAATATAGATACTAAAAAATTAATTGAATATATAAATAATGAAAAAGAAAATATGTATAGTATTAGCAATACAATAGCTAATTATTTGAAAAGTAAAGAAATAGATATTACCTACTTTAGAGTTATTGCTATCAAAAATCACAAAGTTAAAGAGTCTTATCCCTTTCCTAATTCAACCTTCAATGAGCTCTTTCAGTGGGAAGACTATCCTAGGGATGATAAGTATAAAAAATTTGAAGAATCAAAATTTTTACAAGAAATAAATAAAGAGTACCCTATTTTTGTTTTGTCTTGGAAAGAAGATACACAAGAGGTTTCTGATTTAAAAATAGTTAAAAAATTTAGTTTTGAAAAATATAAAGATGATGCTTTTAAAGTTTACAATAACACAGTTGAAGCTTTTAAGTTAGGAGATGAAACAAAATTCCCCAAATTAAGTGATGAGTTAAAATTTCATATAAGACCTAAAGCAGCGAATTCTGAAGACACTTTTGAATTTTCTAATGGTGATTTGTTAACGAAACGAACATTTTGGGCTAATGCCAAAACTGTAGAAGAATTACTGAGAGACAAAGGTTGTGCATGTTTTTTTGATCAATAGTATAAAAGAGGAACGATAATCAAGATTTTTTAGATTATTATTCCTCTTCTTATTTAATGAAATGAATAAAAAGTAAAAATTATAGAAATAACTGTTTAGATTTATGAGGGTATTTAGTAATTATGTGATAATGAATCTATTCAAACAAATACATTTTACTAATTTTTTTATTTTGATAGAGATATCAATATATATCAATTATTTTTTGTAATTCATCTCCAATTCGTTTGACTATTTCAGTTACTAAAGCATTTCCCATAAAGAATAATCTCATTCTATCTGAAACTTCAACGATAGATCCATCTTTCAATTTTTTATATTTTGTCCAATCAGTTGGAAAGTCTTGTAACCTTTCAGCTTCAATTGGCGTTAAAAGTCTATATTTTCCATTAATTTTTAATAAATGGGTAGAACGGTTTACAGAACCTTCAGAAGTCAACATCGTTCTACCAGGGAGAGATAAATCATCATAAGGTGACATACCTCCTTCAGAATAAAAATAACTATGACCGTCTTCACTTTTCCGTTCTATTTTTTTAGGACCACGAAGATATTTAAATTTTTCCAACTTTTTATCATCATTCAAATAGTATTTTTCGGGAATTTCATTTTCTGGTTGTAAAACTTCACCAAGTGTTTTCGGTTGTTCATTCATTGTTGGTTCTGTATCAATAGTGAAATATCTACCATGACGCATTACTCCTGTGTTCCAAACAACTCCAGAAAAATCATCTGAAACTTGTACAATATCGTTAGGAAGTTCATAAGAAGCATGGCGGTTTTTAACTGCTACTTGTTTTATTGGAAATTGTCTAGCAAATAAACCTTCTTTAAAAATGTAATTGTCATACATATGTTCATCAAACAAAAACTCAGTATTTATATTTTCAAATTTTTTATCTATTGATTTTGCAAATTTCGTATCATTCCGATAAACAAAGAAAAATACTCTTCTTCTTCTTTGACTTCGTCCATAATCAGCAGCGTTTATAACACGCCATTCAACTGAATATCCTAAGTCGTTGAAGGAGGCAAGCATAACAGCAAAATCTCGACCACGTTGTTTTGAAGGGGATTTCAATAGGCGATCAACATTTTCTAAAATAAGGTATTTTGGACGGATATGATTTGTTGCTCTGATTATTTGCCAAAACAACACGCCCTTTTTCCCTTCGATACCCATTTCTTTTTTCTTACTTCGTGCAACAGAATAATCTTGACAAGGAAATCCACCAACTATTATATCAGCATCCATATTTTCAAAGGTTTGATTTGATATTTCTTCTATATTTTCATTTATATTATCACTTTCAGGAAAATGATAGTCATAAACCTCAAAAGCATCTTGGCTTTTACGAGATGGCTCCCATTGATTACTCCAAAGGGTTTTGAATAGGTTAGGATTTGAGTTTTCCAATCCTACGCGAAATCCACCGACACCGGCAAATAATTCTAAAACTTTCAATTCTTTTCCCACTAGGCGAACATCCTTTCGACAAACTAAATATTATTATACACTAAATCAAAAAAAAGATGAAGATCTTTTTGAATATATTAGATTAAATTATTGACTTAAAAATTTGAAGTAGTAATATCTAAAATATTTGTTAACGATTTTTCTTTTTCTGATATAATAATATATGCATATAGTTTTATTATCAATTATTTTTGAGGTGAATTTATGGAACATTCTGAACATGTTTTTACAAAAAAACAGCTTATTGAAATTTTAAACAAAGTTATTGATAAAACTCTAGGTGAAGTAGATTCTAATAATGTATTTGATAGAACTATTCTGAATCCTAAAATTACTGGAATAGCAGGAGATGTAATTGAACAATCGGTGTTAGGTTATCCAGCAGATACTAAACAAAGTCCTGATTTATATGTTGACGGTGAGGATATAGAATTAAAGACCACTGGAATCAGAAAACCAAAAAAAGATAATGGTAACGATTTTGAAGCGAAAGAACCAATGTCCATTACAGCAGTATCTCCAGAAAAGATTGTTAATGAAACATTTAAAGATTCTAATTTTTGGCATAAATTAGAAAAAATGCTTCTGATTTATTATCATTATGATTCAGAAGTTACAGTAAAAGCTTCGGAGTATGCTAATTTCTATATAAAAGGTTATCATTTTCATGAGTTTGATATGGAAGATCAGGAGAAATTGGAAAATGATTGGGAGATAGTTCGCAATTTTATAGCTGAACTTCAATCAGAGTATGAGAATCCAGCAGACCAATATAGTCGGATTTCTTCTGAATTAAGACCTAAATTAATGTTGATAGATACGGCTCCTAAATGGCCTAATAGACCTAGATTTAGATTGAAGAGAGCAACCGTCTCTACGATAGTACAAAAATATTTTGGTAAGAAATTTGAAAAGTTAGATCAATCGTTCTCTAGTTTTTATGAAATTGATAAAAAATTAAATGAATTTACCGAAAAATATAAAGGTATGACAATCAAAGAATTGATAAATCAATTGAACATTCCAGTAAAACTAAATGAAAAAGGTGATGTAAGCAAATCTATCACAGAGCAAATAGTCACGAAAATGTTTGGAGCTAAGTCTAAGAAAATCAGTAAAATAGAAGATTTTAGTGAAGTAGGATTAGTAGCTAAAACTTTAACTCAAACGTTAACAAAGATGAGAACTGAAGATACTAAACTTTTTAAAGTCAATTTTGACGAATGGATGGATGAAAATGTAGAGTTTGAAAATTCTACTGTTTTTAGTCAATTTAGCGAACGTCAATTTTTATTCATTATTTTTGAAGAGCAAAGAAAAAATGATTTACTTCTAAATAATAAATTTTTAGGTTTTAAAAGATTTTTATTCAGTGAAGATTTTATTGAAAATGAAGTCAAAAGAACTTGGAACGAGGTTCGTTATTTAATTACTGAAAATAAACTTATAGAAACTAATTGTTGTGATAAAAATGGAGTACCGATTTATAACAAAAATGGAGTTATGAAAACGGCTATCAATTTTCCAAAGTCACAAGATTATAAAGTTTTTTTTAGAGGTACTGGTAGAGACTCAAGTGACAAACCAATTGAAATAAATGGTATTCAAATGTACAGACAGGATGTCTGGATAAAAGGTTGTTTATTAATTGATATGTTGAAAGAGTCAGAATTTATTTAAAAGAAAACTGTTTAAAGGAATTGCCATTAGATTGTAGAAAAAAGGAGCGAATAGATTATAACTCCTTTTTTCTATCAATTTATTTATTCTAACTTTACTAAACTAGACTGGGCAATTAACAAAACCAAAACGATACAAAAGATGTTCCAAATCCTGTTGTGTTTATACCGTTTCAGCGACAAAATAAAACAAAAAAACGTTATCTCAGATTTAACCAATAAAAAGCAACCAACAATCAAAAAGAACAGAAGACGCCACATCTTCACTATTCAATCGATTCACACACTTTTTATCATTCAAAACCATCAATACCGTTAACAATTACGTTCACCAAATACGCTATTTTTTCTTCAAATCACCCCAATATTTCCAGAAAAGCAAGAACAGCTAGAAATTCAATTGAAAATTAGGTACAATAAAGAAACGAACGCTTCGGCGGTCGTAAAGGGCAACTTGTATGGATTGGGTTATGGATGTCTATACAAGGCTTCATTGTTTGGTTGCCGCCAAAGAATGAAGTGCCTTTTTGTTTTATGCTATTTTTTAACGTTCTAGTATTCAATCCCCCTTTGTATAAAATTAACAGGATAGAAAAAACGGCATTGAGCGAATGCCCAATACCGTCGACAATAGACTAGCTTTACATACGACAACTAAACTATACACAAAGAAAAGATTTTCTGGAAATTTTTTTAAACTTTGGGTACAATAAAAGAAGCTAGTATTTGCTAGCGCTATTGGCAACTTGTTTGGACAGTTATGTTGTCTTAACAAGGCTTCGATCGTAAGGTTGCCGCCGAACGATTGAAGTGCCAATTTTTTTATTTATTTGTCTGATGCCACGACAATAAAAGAAGCCTTTTATCACGTCGCACGAATTTCTATCCTATAAATTTATTATACAAAAAGATGACTCTTATCGCAATATGAATGACTATTTGTTTTAATTAAATAACAGGAAATTCCCTCTCTTATATATAAGAAAAAATAACAAAAGATTTTTCTTCTTATCAAAAGTTTTAGAAGTATGAAAAGGAATATTTTAAAATCATAAGTGAAGTAAAAGGATACATAAAAAAGATTTTTAAAATTAAATTATAACGAAAAAACATTTTTTTAATTTGTTAATATTTTTTAAAAAATATCTTCTTATAGATTTAACTAAACTTTATGTTAAAATAAATGTATAGGAGGTGTTGAAAATGAAAAAACTATCAAATGAAAAAGCATCAAAAATTGTTGGTGGAGTGGTTTATGAAGGGGCAGGCTATGGTGTAGGTAGATATTATTATTATTGTTATCATAGTTGTTCAAGAGGTAGAAGACAACATAATGTTCAAGGGAATGTTGTGACACATCTTTGTACTGCAGCTCCATAGGTAAAAGAATAAAGGTTTTTCTTTTTAGAAAAACCTTTATATTTTTGTTTGGAGGTTTTAAAATGAAACACTTTTTTTCGTACTTATCTTTTGAATATAAAGTGATTAGAAGCAATAAAAATAGTTTCAATTTGCTGCTATTTTTCTTTATTCTTGCCCTCTTTTTTTTATTAACGATGAATTTAGAGAATAAGTATTTAAATCAGTTGGATGATATTTACCGCTTCACTGAAAAGGATTATGAAAACAATTTACAATCCTATCAGTTAAATACTGAAGATGGATTTTCTGAAAAAGAAATGGAGGAAATGAAACAACGTTTTGAAGAGAACAATAGAGATTTTTTAGAGGTATATCAATCTCTGCAAGACCAAACATATCTTGAGTTTTATAGTTTTCAAGAAAAACATTTAACGACTTTCAATTTTCAGGAATACATTCAAATCGCTAAAGATGAGTCGTTTAACAACTCAGAAGCATTGTTTGCTTCTTATGTAAAAGGGCAAACGCAATTTTTTAGTTACTTAAAAAAAAATAAATTGCCACTTGTAAGTTCTAAAGCAAGTATATCCAATTGGTTTTTCCAAATAGCGGTTTTAAAATATTTAGCAACACCATTTGGATTAATGATTCTAATCATTCTTATTGGATTAATTCATTTAAGAAAATATGAGAATAAGAATATTGCTTTTTTAACAACTTTACCAATTGAGCGCTGGAAACTATTGTGGGCAGATACTGTATTTTATAGCATTAATCTGGCGTTATTTTTAGTTAGTCTTTTTTTTATTTGCTACATATTAGGATTTATTTTCGGACAAAAACTTCCCTTTGATTATCCAGTGATTACAAGGATAGAAGGAAATATCGTATTGATGCCTGTCTATAAAATTCTTATACAATTATATTGTTGTACCTTTTTAGTAGGGACTTTAATCTATCAATTATGTTATGGAGTTGTGTTGCTAATCAAAAAAAGTATCTTTGCTATTTTTGGAACGGTATTTATTATTTTTTTAATGAGTTTTTTCTTTCAACACACAACTATAATAAGTGAAAGTTTCTCGGCATATAATCCATTTAGTTATACGTATCCTTTTAATCTTTTTATTGGTCATAATTTTGAAAACAGTACTACACTCCAATCGAATTATAGTTGGATATTGATTGATAATGTAGACTATTATGCAGGAGTGACTTTTAACGCTTTTAATAGAGAGATTAATTTTATTAATGGTATATTTTCCTTGTCTTTGGCAATAGTCATAATTTTTTTAGTAAATTTTTTTTTAATAAACAAAAAGAGAAGGTAAGTAAAAATGATTCTTGAAATTAAACATTTAACTAAACGTTTCGGTGATAAAAAAATTCTTGATTCACTGTCCCTGACTATTGAAAACCCGCGTTTGATTGCTCTTATTGCACCCAATGGTTCTGGTAAAACGACGTTAATGAATATTATTTGCAAATTAGAAACGATGGATCAAGGAAAAATATTGATTGAGGGGAAGGAAGGATACGGACAGGAAATTTTTAATACTATTTCCTATATGCAAGACAATTCCGTATTATATCAAGAATTAACTGGTTGGGATCATATTCATTTAGTTCAACAAACGTATAGCTTGAAAACAAAAAAAATGATGCGCACATTAGACTATTTAGATATGGTTTCTTATCTTCCAAAAAAAGTGAAAACATATTCTTTAGGGATGAAGCAACACTTACTTTTTGCTTTAGCGATTATTTCAAATCCTAAACTATTAATTTTAGACGAACCAATCAATGGTTTAGATCCAATCAGTGTAGCGAAAGTTAGAAAAATTTTGTTGAGATTACATGGGCAAGGAACAACAGTTATTTTATCGTCTCATAATTTAGATCAAATTGAAGCGTTGACAAATGATATTTTATTTTTGAAACAAGGAAAAATCATAACAGGTGAAAAAATTCATAGAAAGTTTTGTAAAGAATACCGACTTGTCGTAGATAATCAAGCAAACTTTGTACCAGTCATCAAAAAGTTTGGTTTGGAGTATAAAGTTATTAATAGAAATTTAGTGACAGTAAAGCTGCCTTATAAAAAAGAAAACTCTTTTTTTGAATCTTGTTTAACTAAAGGTAAAGTGTATGATTGTCAATCTAGTTCAGCTTCATTAAATCAGATTTATTATAGCTTATTTGGAGGGAGTGACGATAGTTGAATTACTTACTTACTTTCGAATTGAAAAAATTTTTAATAAACGCTAAAAATGTGTTTTTGTTATTTATTCCTTTTCTATTTTTACTATATAGTGTATATCAATTGAATAGTAATCATAATCAAGCAGTAAAGGATTTAGAAAATGAATACTATGAACAGTATCATACTTTGTTTTCAAAACAACAATTAATCTATGGTGCATTAACTGAACACAGATCACAAGATGATTTTTTTGATGCAGAAAAAAAGCTAACTGATAGTGAACTAACACAACTTTTAAACAATTTCGAAACGAGTATCAAGAATTTAAATGATTACTCACTTACATTTAGTGAAAAAAATTGGGAGGCTTCTTTGCAGTCACAAAATAGATACGTCAAAAGTTTGCTAGATATTTTAAAGACTGGAATGATTTTGGAAAATACTTACACAGAAGAACAAGTTCAGCGAGTAGTAACGGAGAACGAATTTTTTTTGACAAATAAAATAAAACCAGACACAGCACTTTATGGATACTCTGGTTTTGGCTTAACTTTAAATACGATGAAATGGACGATGTCAATTTATGGGGTAGTATTTTTAAGCATACTCTTTTTTGATCTCTACTGGCAAGAATATGAAAAAAAAACGATTCGATTTTTGCATTCATTACCAATTAATAAAGAAGAAATTAGAAAAAAAAAGTATCAACTTTCTTGGTTAATTGTAATGAATTATATAGTGTTTTTACTATTAATCTCTTGGCTAATTGGTAGTTTATTTTGGGGAGATACGGGAACTTTTTCATATCCCGTTAGTTTACTGATGAATGATAAGATTGAAATTTTACAGCTATGGAAAACAATAGTGATTGCAATTGTTCTCTATGCTTCATTTAGCGGGGTTATTCTTACTATTATTAAATATAGCTCACTTTATGGGAATACATTAGAGAATACGCTATTGTCCACTTTATCAATAGTAACTGTTCCTTGCTTGATTACAAATGTTTTTAAAACAGATTCTGTTGTAAATTACTTTAATCCATTTAATAATAACCAGTTAATAGATAGCATGATAGTAGCTTTTAATAATGGAAATTTCTTTTTATATGTATTGATAAGTTTTATTATTCTTTCAATTATGAATATAGGTAGTTATTTACTTAAAGGAGTGATTAAATGAAATATTCGCACACAATGCAAAATTTGCAAAGTGATTGTGGAGTAGCAGCGCTTCAAACTGTTTTAGAACAATTAAGTATAGTAAAAAAAATGTCAACTAGTATTGATTTTTCTATTGAACTCAATAAAAATGGTTTATCAGCTAAAGAAATGATTGATATTTTAAAAGATTTTGGAATAGAATCAAATGCATATGAACTTGAAAATCTTTCTGAGATAAAAACGCAAAATTATCCATTGATTTTATTAACAAACAGTGGAGGACTTTCTCATTATATTGTAGTCCATTATTATGATACAAGAAAAGATGAATATATAGTATCTGACCCATCAAAACCAACATTAACTAAAATCTCGCATAAGGATCTTTCTAAAACATCATTAAATATAATAGTTTTAGTAGATACCATTTCAAAAAGTAATCAACGTAACATACAAATGAAAAAAAGTTTGGATCATTATTATTATAAATTTCTCAGTAGTGTTCCGAAAATGGCTAAGATAGAGTTAGGTACTTTAATATGTATAACTTATATATTACCATTGCTTTTTTTTGAGTTGCTACAGAGAATGTTGCATAATAATTTTACATTTATAAATTCAAAAAATATAATCGTATATTTGATTTTTTATATCTGTTTTTTTGTCAGTAGTTATTATTCAGGAATTCGTTATTCTCAATTAAAATTACGTTTGGAAAATAGAATCCAAAAGCAAACAGTTGATGAGTTTTATTATTCTAGTATGAATAAGTTAGAAACAAAAGAAAATGCCAACAACGCGATTGGTTATCTATCTACCTTAATTGGAAGTGCTTCAGGAATCAGTAGTAAATTTTTTTTGAAAGTTGATATTTTAATGACCGTACTAATGGTGGTTTATTTATTTAATCTTCATTTTACATTTCCTTTTATATATTTGTGTGTTTCACTTATGTATTATATTTATGTAAAATCATCATTAAAAGATATTACTAATTTTCAAAAAAACTTAATTTGGACGTCTAATGATTTATTTGCAGACTTTGAAAAAAATATTTTAGGGATTTATGATATTAAAGTTTTTCAAAAAGAGAAAGAAGCTAAAAAAGAGCTAGATAAAAAAATGGAAAATTTTTTCGAAGCAAAATTTTTGGAACAAATTTTACAAAATAGATTATCTATCCTATCAAGTTTATCGACTTTTGCTATTGTTGTTTCTGTTATTGGAGTTACTTATATTTCTTTTAAATATTTTGATACACCGTTATACCCGTTAACATCAGGGATGTATGTTTTTTTTGTAATCATTAACTCTATGGAACGAATAGCAAAAGATTATATTGAGTATCGATTGAGTGCAGCTTCCTTAGATTATGTTAATGCAATTAAGAATTTTTCAAATAATGAAGAAACAAACATATCAAAAGTGACTAAAGAAGTTTCTTTAGTTGATAATGACGAAGAAAATGGAATATTTATTGATAATTTAAGCTTTTTTTATGAAGAAAAACAACCAATATTGAGAAACTTAACTGTAGATTTTCATCAAGGAAATATATATGTAATAAACGGAAGAAATGGTATTGGAAAAACTACTCTATTAAAAATTTTACTGGGGCTTCTTGAACCAAAGAAAGGCGAAATTAGAATTGGAAACAATAGACTCTCTACCCTTTCTAATACAAATATTTT
Organism: Enterococcus sp. LJL99; assembly: GCF_054871725.1. Classification (NCBI taxonomy): domain Bacteria; kingdom Bacillati; phylum Bacillota; class Bacilli; order Lactobacillales; family Enterococcaceae; genus Enterococcus; species Enterococcus sp. LJL99. Next base: position 13,665 of record NZ_JBTXLT010000015.1, on the reverse strand, counting down.
AGATTATATTTCGCACTACTCTACAGATGAATTCTTGTTTTTTAACTCTGTCAGTAACAATATTTCGATGAATGTATTTTGTGAAGATAACCAAATACAAGAATACTATTCAATATTTGGTAATCATCTTGAGATGAATGATATTATTTTTGATTATGGAAATAATATTTCTCAAGGACAGAGGCAAAAAATTTTACTTGATCGTTGTTTCTTTAGAAAAAATGCTAGTATTTTTTTGTTGGATGAACCTAGTGGAAATCTGGATTATACTTCTAAAAGATATTTAGTTAATAAATTATTGAAACTTAAGGAGGAAGGTAAGATAGTTATCGTAATAACTCACGATCCATCAATTAATGAAGTAGCAGACAAAATTTTTATTTTAGACAATGGAAAGTTGGTATGCAATGAAAAAGAATAAAATTGTTATTGCGTATTTAACAACTTTGGTTTGTTTAGTTTGTTTTATTTCTATTATTTTAATTGGTAATCACGAAGATGATGAAAACCATGAAATTGATGTCGAAGACTATAAAAAAATGACGACTGAAATGAAAAATATTACAGTTGATGAATTTGAAACGAAAATAAAGGGAAAAGAAACATTTGCACTATTTATTGGTTCTGAGGGATGTGGAAATTGTAAAGAGGTACTACCAATATTTTTAAAAACTTCTGAGTCACTAAAACTTGAAGGATTCGTGTATTATATGGATATTTCAAGTAAAGTAAATAAACCAATAATTGATCTATATGGAGTTAATGGTACACCAACGATTCTTTTTGTAAAGGTAGGAAAAATCAAAAATCGGTTAGAAGGAAGTTTGGGAGATCATGAAAAAGAAAATAAACGATTGCGTATAGAATTAGAAAAAAATTTTAAAAAATAGATGATGAGAGGAATCACTAAAATGAAGATAGGTAAAAAAAGAGAACTAATATATTTTTTTTCGCTAATCATAGTTTTAGTATTTATTTGTACTTTTTTTTATATTCAAAAAAACGAATATAGTAAGATAAATAAACTATTAATCGAGGATAAAACATCAAGTTATCCTGAAATTTATGATCACCTTAATAGTGTTAGTGCTCAAAATTTTCCAACTTCTATAAACTTAGAACATTTTGTTGTCTATGTTGGAAGACCATCTTGTGGAGACTGTAATTTGTTTGAGCCGAAACTTATTGATTTAATTCAAAAATTCAACATTCAATCTGAAATTACTTATTTAAATGTTGAATGTATCAAAAAAGATGAAGAGAGATGGAAAAGATTTAAAAATCAATACAGTATAGAATACACTCCAACGATTGCTCTATTTTCAAAAGGAGAATTAATATCTAAGATAGAATGGACACCTCAGAAAGGGATATCTATCGGGAGAGTGCAAGAATGGTTGTCAAATAACAAAATAATATAAAAAAATTGTGTAAGTGAACCAATTTCATAATTCGCTAAAAAAGTAATCACTCGTTCAATGTTAAAAATGACTATTTTTTATAAACTTTAGGCGACTAATTTTTTCTCTATGTTTTTTATTCAATCGTTGATTTGCAATTATAAGTTAACTGAATAAGCAGTTATTCTGCGACAGTTTGCTTGGCTTTTCAATAAGTTATATCATTCAATTAATACCTTCTTTTTAAGTAGTAATTGACATCTGCTTTGCATAAATTTTTGTTCAACTCTTGATATCACGCGTAGGATGAGAGTAGTTTCGTACATTAATTGCTTGTTTTATTTTCATTACTTTTTAAGCGTCTGACAAGAGTACAAACACTAACTTTATAGTTAATTTCAATAGGAGAACCTATTTGTCTTTCTTTCTGAAATAACGTCAAAATCAATTGGGGAAAAAAGTTCGGCATAGCGATTAATTAGGGCAATGAAGTTGAGCTAATTAATCAATGTCAAGTAATGTTGGTCGTTGCATAATTGAAACAGGGAATCCCACCATTTTAGTCAACTACTGATATAACAGAAGAGGAGGTTCCCTGTTTTTGTGTTTTCTCAAACCTTTAGTACCAAGGCATAGAATTATGAAATTAATGTTATTTATAGTCTATCTACGCCCCACCATTCTGGTAATAATTCTTCTAAAGTTATAATCTCACGTTTTTCATAATCTACCATAAATTTTGTTTTTGAATTTTCGCTATTTAGTTGCATCAAAAATTTTCGACAAGCTCCACAAGGCATACCTCATAGCCTAAAGTTCCTCCATGAGTTACTATTATCAAATTTTTTTACATTCTTTTCTTGAAATATCATTCATTTTAAAAATATTTGTAAATAAAGGACTTAAAAAAACTTTGTTAGAAATACGCATAACTAAATTTCAAACTAAGTTACCGTGGATTATTTTATCAGTAGTCTTACCAGTTACAGTAATTTTATTGACATTATTATTTGTTCCTGGAAAATTTTCTTATAATTCCTATTCGATTGATAAAGTTTTTCAAATAATTATGTATGGATTATTTTCTATGGGATTATCCGCAGGAATTGTTGAGGAATTTATATTTAGAGGATTAATCATGTCTACAGTTTCTGACAATTACAGTAAGCTTATAGGGATATTAATACCTTCAATACTATTTGGATTACTACATCTTTTAAATGGTCAGTTAAGTATATCAAGCTTTGTAATGCTTCTATTAGGTGGTAGTTTAGTGGGAATATTATTCTCTCTATTAACATATATTAACCAAACGGTATGGGCTAGTATTGTTACCCATAGTCTGTGGAATTTTTTTATCATAGGAGGTCTTATCAATTTCGGATGTTCTAACGATTCAAATTCATTAACAAATTATATTTTCAGCAAGAAAAATTTATTTTTGACAGGTGGAGATTTTTGGCATAGAAGTATCTGGTATTGCCATAATATGCTATTTGATTATCATTGTATTTTTGCTGTATAAACAAAGCAAGATAGACGAAATAGAGTAATACGCAATTTTAGTAGAATTCAACTTAGAATAATGCTCAAGAATATGTTCAATTTTACTATATAGCAAACTTGGGAAAATTAAAACAAGATAAAAACGCCTATGATTTGTAGGTGTTTTTCTTTATATAAAAAATTAACGTATTAGAAAGAAAATTGTCTCTTCATTTATGTAAAAAATGAGTAGACCATAAGGTGCTTCATTTCGAAAGGCGATAATTCGTTTGATTTTTGTTTCTTTACTTAGTTGATACATATTAAATGTTGCAACATGCTCTTCACAGAGATGGAAAACTCCTGCAGTTGCTTCAAAACAGTAGCCTGTAAATATTTGCCCATCCTCAGCTCCTAAAGCAGATACTACATGTTGCGGGTTATTCTTTATGGTAACTTATGAGTTAACTAAAATCTTTTTACGAAGAATCAAACATCTTGATCTAAAAATTTCCAAGGGCTCAGTTTATTTTGTCTTGATAAAATAAACTGCCATTCGTCAATAGACATATTAGATCCAAGACTACCTTTTACTGCCGGACCCGTAGTAAAAGAAATTGTAAAAATTAAAACATTATCTTTATCAAGATCACTAAATAGCGAAGTTCCTGGCTCCCTATTTGTCATTTCTCGTTGGTAAACATCATTATCAAAACGAATTTCATGTAGTTTCGAGTCACTCCACATAGAGTTAAAAGAGCTTAGTACTTTTTCAGCCCCTTTTTCTAATTCTTCTTTTGAAAATTCTGTTGAAGAATCCAGGACAATGCTAATCTCACTTTTTTTGTTAGTTGGATTAATTTTTTGGTAAAGATAGATACATAGAATCGTTAAAGCTATTAAGGTAAGAGCAATGAATTTTTTATTTTTCATAATTAACCTTTCGTATATGATTTTTTTTAAGCAATTGTAGCATAATTCAACTTAGAATAATGCTCAAGAATAGGTCTAATTTTATTGTATAGTAAACTTGGGAAAATTGAAACAAGAGAAGAGGTTGGGACAAACAGCCATGGCTGTTTGTCTCACCCACTTATTTTTCTTAAAAATGAAGAGTTTTGGTAATAGAAGAGAGAATGACACAAGTTTTTCTATAATGCTGAAGTAAGTGTAGTTTACGAATATAAATCACAAAAAAATTTCCATTTTTTATTAATTTTAATTCTATTCTATAGTTGGTTTAATTAAAATTATTTACTTTTTAAGTGTAATACACTTTTTTATGAATGTTTTTATAATTTTAATAGCGAATTTTATTGACTTTTATACAATAAACTTATAAATTAAAAGGATAAGGAGTGTTTTTTTGAAAAAGGAGAGGGATTATCATGAAGAAAAAATTTAAATCGATTACTACGGCACTTGTTATATGCACAGTGTTTGTCACCCCGTTAATAAGTCCTATAGTTTATGCAGAAACCGAACTAAATGATGCTGAAATTAGTGAAACAGAATCAACTAGTGACAATGTTGAACCAACTGAAATTGAATCTATTACTGACACTGAAGGTACTGAATTAGATTATTCTACTAATAGAACTGAAATTGAGTCTACTTCTGATAATGAAATGAATGAAGTTGAATCTACTAAGGATGCCATTCATAATACGGCACAACGGCAAAGTATACAACCTTTTTTGAGTTCATCGACTGTTTGCTCCACTGGAACTGTTGCAGATTATGTTAATCACTTATTATCAGATACTTCAATAAGTGTTTCAAATATAACTTTTACTGGTTCTCCAAAAGCAGCTAGTTTTTTTTCAAATGGTATGGGTACATTAGGGATTGATTCAGGAATCATTTTATCCACTGGCGATACTCAAACAGCTAACTCTCACTTAGGTCAACCTGGAGACAGTGATCTTTCTGCTTTAACTGGTGCAAATACTTACGATGCGGTATCGATAGAGTTTGATTTTGTCCCACAATACTCGAATTTGACATTTAATTATGTATTTGGCTCAAGCGAGTATCCAGATTATGTAGGTTCTGTGTATAATGATAGTTTCGCTTTTTTTGTTAATGGTTCTAATGAAGCAATAATTCCAGGTACGACTGATTTTGTTTCTATAAACAATGTAAATTCAACATCCAATAGTTCTTATTTTATTTCGAATACTGATAATCACTTAGGTGATTTACCAGGAACATCTTTTGGTGGTATAACAACAGTTTTACCGATAAATGCGACCGTTATTCCTAAGCAAACAAATCATATAAAAATAGTAATTGCCGATACGAGTGATTCCATTCTTGATTCTTTTGTTGCTATTGGTTCAAATAGCTTCAAATCAACAGGTAAAGTTAATGTATCTTATCAAGATGAAGAGGGCAATAGTATAGAGTCTGATTTGATTATTGATGGGAATACTGGTGATTCTTATTCTGTAGAACCAAAAGAAATTCCAGGGTATGATTTCCTTTATTGGGATGGTACGCCTGCTGGAACGATAGAAGAATCAACTATATTTATTAAAGCAATTTACAAAAAGAAAATCAGCTATCCTGTAAATTTTGTTAGTAATGGTGGATCTGAAGTAGACTCCCAAACAGTCAATATTAATGGAACAGCTGATATTCCAACTGATCCTATAAGAGACGGATATACATTTGACGGGTGGTATATAGATCAAGAAATGACTACTCTTTATGACTTTGCTACGCCAGTTACACAAGCCACTACGCTTTATGCGAAATGGATACCAAAAACTAATTACTACCCAGTTAATTTTGTAGGAAATGGTGGTTCCGATACAGCAAGTCAAACAGTTGAAGAAAATAAAACAGCAAGCAAACCTGAAGATCCAACAAGAGATGGGTTCACATTTGAAGGATGGTATATTGATCAAGGACTAACCACTCTTTATGATTTTGCTACACCAGTTACAGAAGTTACTACGCTTTATGCAAAGTGGAGCAAACGAACAGAAAAACCTAAACCAGAGACAAATAATACCTCTAATAATAAAGGTTCTTCAATTGTTAAGAATACTACAGTAAGTAGCAATAAACAAAAGAGCCTTCCAAGAACAGGTATGTTAGAAAATAATTTATTTTCATTATTTGGAAATATCGTACTATTATTGAGTCTTTTACTGATGTATAAAAAGAACACTAAATACGATTTGTAATTTGAATTAGAGTGAACATTTTTTTACGTTTTTAAACGAGCAAAAAAAAGAGAGTGGGACAATAGTCTCGCTCTCTTTATATTTTTTGAAATCTATATACAAAAACCATGTAATTAATGAAAGTATAAAATGTATACCTTGTTGCGGACATATAATGTTTAAAAGAGAAGATTGCGATAAAGTGGATATTAGCAGTTGTTCTAATGGTATTGATTGGTCACTATACCATATAGAAGACCATGTTAAAACAATAACTGAGGCAAAAGTTATAGCGTTAATAGACAAAAAACATACGCAAAAGAGCTCTTTAAATTTTCTGAATTTGTATTTTGACAGTGTATATTTTCTTTAGAACCTTCTTCTATGATAAAAAATACGTACTTTTTTTGATAATAGATTGGTATACTTTAAATGTAATAAAAAAAGTGTTTTTCCCAAAGGATTAGTGAAATATGAGAAGGAGAGCATTTTATTAATAGAAAATAGAGGTCTTTTATAATCGAAAAACTACCTTTTGTATATAAGTGATTATAGTGTAAGAGTATGTTTTAGAAATGTAGTTAGGTGCTGTATAGAGGTAAAAGGCATAGAATTAAAAAAAGGATGTTAAAAGATGGAAATAATTACCTATGATAAAAAATACGAAAAATCTATTTTTTATTCAAAAGAAGACTATTTACCAATATTTTGGAGATATTTGGTTGTTGAAAAAATAAAAAAGAATCTATCATATAAAATGATTGATAATAATCTAAATTATTATATCTTGATTGAAGTAGATAACTTAAAGCGGAATTTTTACTTTGATAATGTGAAAAATGAAAAATACCAACAAATTCTTTTAGATTATTGGAACTATTTTGTTGATTACTTACAAGAACATACGAATGAACTTTTGATTAAGGGAACGTTTAGGTATTTTGATGAATATGAGAACAATCTGTTAGATGAATACTCGTATAAACAAATGCCAAATGAGACATATGAAAATTTTTTACACTCTTCTATAGAAAAAATAATTTTAGATAAATTTAACCAAAGGGAATTCCTGGATTTGGATGATGAGGATATAGATTTAACTCAAAAAATGATTGGACATGTATCTTCTGACAGTTTAGATTTTTATTCAAATGATCAGATTAAAATTCATTACTTATATAAACTTAAATCGACAGATATTAATTTTTATTCCTTTATATTGATAATCCTTTTGCTTTCTATTTCATGGAATTTAGGTGATTTTATCTTGAATCGACAAAAAGTTACTAGTGGTACATTCATTGAATTTTTTATTAACTGCTTACTATTTTTAGTAGAGCTTATTTTTGTATTGTGGCTTTTTGTATTTTTAAAAGATTTGTTTGTAGCTATTTATTATCATTTTAAGATAAAGATTATGAAATAGCAGCTATTCTAATCTATTAATATAAAATTGAATGTAAAAAAAGGAATAGTAATTAAAAGTTAGTTGTATTTTTAGTTGTCATTCTTTTCATCTTGGTTTTTAGTAATTTGTTGGATCTTAGTCTAAAAACCTGATTAAGAAAGCATAAACTTACTCATAAAGTCATCTATAGAAAGGGGAAGATTATTTTGAATCGTAATAAAATAGGTAGTGTTTGTTGGGCTGTACTCGCTGTTTTGATTCCATTTGGCATTTTACGTATGATAACGAAGGCAAGCTATCATGATTTTGCTGGAAAAGGAACCTTTATTTATGTATTAATTGCTAGTTTATATATTTTAATCACTATTTGTTTAGCATTCACTTATTCGAAAAAATTCTTTTATTATATACTTTTGTTGGGTGGGCTTACTGTGAGTTATCCAGTGTTGCTAATCGTTGTACTTAATAATTTTGCTATAAAATAAACAAGATGAGCGTTAGTTAAAATTGAAATAGAACATCATTTGCATTACTAAAAATACGGAAAAAGGAACGGGAAAAAATGGGAGAACTTATGTCGTTACCAAATATAGGCAAAGAGATGGTGCGTAAACTGAAAAGTGTCGGAATTACAACGACTGAGGAACTAAAAGAAATTGGCAGTAAAAATGCTTTTTTTAAACTGAAAATGAACTATTCTAATAGTTGTTTAGTCCATCTTTATTGTTTGCAAGGAGCTATTGATTTGGTTGATTATACTGCATTAACACCAGAAATGAAAGAAGAGTTGAAACAGTTTTCTGATAGTCTAAAGGAGTTAGAATAGGTGGCGGATAGTTTGTAAGGAGAGGTTTAAAAAGGTTAATTGATTGGAGGTGGACAAAATAAGGAAGTTTGTAAGAATGATTTATTTTGTTTTATTGGTTAGTTTAACTATTTTTATCGTAACAGCCTGTTCAGAAAATGAAGAAACGAAGGAATCTAATAGTGAAGATACAGTAGAAAAATTTTCAGAGTTTGATATGAAAAACACGGATACCAAATAAAATAAGGAGTTTGTGATTCAAGAAGACACAACGAATCAATCGATTGAATTAGTGTTTGAAGGAATGAATTTATTAATAAAGAATAAAACCGATGAAACGATTAGTCTAATAGAATCTTCAACAGAGTTTTTCACAAAGGTAAACAATGAATGGCAGCCTTATGACACTATACGTTCTGCATTAGCAGTACAGAGCTATATTCCTAGTAAATCAGAAGTATCATATGATTTTAGTAGAAAGATTTTAGAAATTGATTCAAAAGAAATTAAGTTTGTCATCTATTACCAAATCGGTTATGAAGATTTTACCCAGTATAAAAAAGAGATTGTTTATGTTGCAAAAGATACCTAGTATTTAGTACCTACTCATGCTTTAGGTCTTCTGGAGAGGAAGCAGGAGTAGGTGTTTGTCTATTTTAAAACAAGAGGATATGTTGATTAGATAGAACGATGAAAGAGAGAAGTTAATATGCCAAAACATCATTTTAAGATTGTTCCCTACACAAAAAATTTAACCTATAAAGAGGTTTCGATAGATAAAAAAATTTCAATAGATGATCATTTTATTTTATATATTTTTGATTCTTTGGAATGGGTCCCAAGTAGATGGATTAGAATTAGTAATAAGAAAAAAGGCTTAGATTATTATGGTATTACATTTTTTGTAGCTAAAGAAATCGATAGTTTTAAAGCTATCTTGATGAGTTGGTATGCATTGGTTCAAAATGCGCCAGATAAATTTAAGTTAGCAAGATCGTTGTTTCCAGAGGACTGGTTTTATAAAGAGCAAATACTTGGCGAATTAGAAAATGTAATTGCTTTATGTGAGCAAGCCAATAAGGAGAAAAAAGTTTTAGTTCATTTTGGGATTTAGTATTAATGGTTATTTAAATCGTTGAAATAGAATGACGACTTTTATTTATGCAACTGTAGTTTATAAAAATTGATAAAACAACTAGTAAACAGTATGATTTAAGAAAGGAATTAAAAAGCAAGCTGTCGATTTTTTGATGAATAGAAGTAAAGAAATGAAAGGAATTATACTATGGATAAAAACGAGCAAATATTAGAAACCTTAGATAGTCCGACGATTAAATTAGGCGAAATTCGAAAGTTAGCGAAAGAAATAAAAAAAGATCATACCTTAGCGATGGAATTATGGCATACAGGAAAATATAAGCCAAGACAATTAGCTATTCTTATTATGGATAAAAATTTAATTGATCAGAAATTGATAGATGCTCTAGATGAGGATATTCAGATACATAGTTATGAAGAAAAGCTACAATTAGCAGATTGGTTGATGGCTAACCAATTAATGAAAGGGAAAAAGACAGTCACTTTAATTGATTCTTGGCAAATGAGTGAGTCATCTATTCAAAGACATATTTTTTGGTATTATCAAGCTCGTTTAAGATGGACAGGACAAGAATCTCCTGAAAATACTGAAGAATTATTAACTTTTATAGAACAGCATCTGGAATTGGAAGCACCTGAAGTTCAGTGGACAATGAATTTCCTAGTAGCACAAATTGGTATTTATCAAGAACAATATCGTGCTAGGTGTGTTCAATTAGGTGAAAGAGTAGGGCTATATAAAGATGAGAAAGTAGCTAAAAATTGTACGCCCAATTATTTGCCAGAGTTCATTCGTATACAAGTAGCAAAGCTAAAATAAAAAAAGACTAGCACTACAAATGATTCAGTTTATTTCTAAAAGCTTCAATTCTGAGCGTTTTAGTCCATAGAAATACTTGCAATCGAAGCGTAACTGTTGTTTTTAAACTAGGCGTTTCTTCAGTAAGAAAATGTTTTTATTTTGACCTTATTTACGCTACAAAAAGGATATGGTAAATTAGTTAACTTATTATTTAATAATAGGTATAATAACAGTATATACACAAAAAAGGATAGAGGGGTAAAAAATGGAAAGAAAAAAACGTAAGCAAACATCAAAAAAACCAATCATTTTTGCGATTACAGGCGCTTTGATTGTTCTAGCAGGAATGGGTGGTTATTTTGTCTATAGTCGTTGGCAAACAGATCAACAGTTAAAAGAAGCAAAAACAGCAGCAGACACGTTTTTGACTCATCTATCTAAACAGGAATTTGACCAGTTGCCACAGGTCATCGATGAAACTTCTATAAAGAATAGTGGCTATGATGAGGATAAATTGGTAGAAAAGTACCAAGCAGTTTTTGCAGGAATTGAAGCAGAAGGAATCAAAAGTAAAGATGTTTCGGTAAAGGAAGACGAAAAAGGTGTATATACATTGACCTATAGTCTTGAAATGACGACTTCTTTAGGGAAATTAGAGAATCTTACTTATAAAACAACGATAAAAAAAGACCAAGATGATTTTAAACTAGAATGGGCTCCTAATTTGATTTTTCCTGAAATGACTGGTCAAGACAAAATTTCTATATCTGTGGATACAGCAACCAGAGGAGAAATTTTGGATCGAAATGGGGAAGGGCTTGCGGTCAATCAAGCATTTGATCAAGTCGGACTGGTTCCTGGCAAGTTAGGTGAAGGTCAAACAAAAACAGATAATATCAAAGCGTTTAGTGATCAGTTTGGTGTTTCTGTTGAAGAAATTGAGCAATTATTAAGTCAAGGTTGGGTTACCGACGATTCATTTGTTCCAGTTAAAGTTTCTTTTGATCCTGTGACCACTTTACCACAAGGCGCTGCAACGCAAGATAAGGTGGTACGCTATTATCCACTCAAAGAAACTGCTGCTCAATTGATTGGATATGTCGGAAAAGTGACTGCGGAAGATATTGAAAAAGATGCAAGTTTAAGTAGTTCTGGAGTCGTTGGAAAAACTGGTTTGGAACAGGCCTATGATAAAAAACTACGTGGTCAAGATGGCGGAAGCATTGCTATCACAGACGAAAATGATGTGAAAAAAGCGGAGATTCAAACGGTAGAGAAAAAAGATGGTGAAAATGTACAATTGACGATTGATAAAAATGTACAAGCGCAAGCCTATGGTATTTTTAGCGAACGACCTGGAAGTGCGGTTATTATGAATCCTCAAAAAGGTGATTTATTAGCAACAGCAAGTTCTCCTTCTTTTGATCCTAATAAAATGGCAAACGGAATCTCTCAAACAGAATATGATGCTTATAATAAAAATGAAAACCTACCATTTACAGCTCGTTTTGCCACTCGCTATGCACCAGGTTCTACTTTTAAAACGATTACTGGGGCTATCGGGATTGATGCTGGTACATTGAAGCCAGATGAAGAGTTGACAATCAATGGCTTGAAATGGCAAAAAGATGCTTCGTGGGGCGATTATTTTGTAACTCGAGTTAAAGAAGCTAGTCCTGTGAATTTACGGACAGCGTTGGTTAATTCAGATAATATTTATTTTGCAGAACAAACATTACGAATGGGGGAAGAGACGTTCAGAAAAGGATTGGATAAATTTATTTTTGGTGAAAAATTAGATTTATCAATTCCAATGGATCCTGCCCAAATTTCAAATGAAGACAGCTTTAACTCAGAGATTTTACTAGCAGATACAGGCTATGGGCAAGGTCAATTATTGATTTCACCAATCCAACAAGCAGCGATGTATTCTGTTTTCCAAAACGAGGGTAAGCTTGTTTATCCTAAGTTAGAAATCAATCAAGAGACTAAGACAAAAGAGAACGTGATTGGTGCTGATGCTGCAAATACAATCGTTACTGATTTACTTGGCAGCGTTGATGATGAAGCAGGTTATGTTCATAATATGTATAATCCTGATTTTTCATTAGCAGCTAAAACGGGAACAGCTGAAATCAAGGATAAGCAAGATACCGTTGGGAAAGAAAATAGTTTCCTTTTAGCAATGGATCGTAGTAATAATCAATTTATGGCGATGATTATGGTTGAGGATTCTAGAAAAAATGATACAGCGACGAATATTAGTAAACCGCTGATTGATTATTTGGAAGCATCTGTTAAATAAATTATTAACTTGATTTTTTTCAGAGTAAAAATAGTTGTTTTGATTAAAAAGTTTCATTAATCATTAAGTAAGTCAGGATAGAAAAAAGGGATTGAATTGGTCAAATTCAATCCCTTTTTTGATTATAAAACTTGTTGGCTATAATAAATTAATGAGAGTGGAACAATAGCCTCGTCATTTTTTTAAATTCTTTCTTATTGCGATAAATCACGAAGAACATAGTGATTCAATGATGTATTATACTACTTGGTTCTCGTAACTAATCACTTTTGCCTTAATCTCAATTTGAAAACAACCATTATTACGATAAAGTAATAAGAGTGTATTAATATAAGGTGTGTAAAGTTGAGGGGAAATTTATGGGATTAAATACAATGATTTTAGTGGGGATATTAGTTGTTGAAATTGTAGCTGTCTTAGTAGTAATGATTAAACTGTATTTAAGTTGTGGATCTTTTTATATTATATTTGAAAAATTTAGAAAGAAACCTTTTCGAGCGTTTAAGTATTTAACAACATGTTTCTTTGTATTTTATGGAGCAAAGATAGTTTTGACACTAAATGAAGTAATTTTAGTTTGAAGAGTATAAAGTAGAGGAACTTTTAGAGGAATTTTCAGCTAATTTTTAGTTTGCTTATTGTAAAATGAGATTGGACAAAAAGTGTTTAACTCCAAGAAATAAAATAGAAATGTGGGGGAAACAAAAGTAAAAACCACTTTTTTAATGCTTTAAAAACGAATAAACGGTGGAAGTAGAAGCAACCTCCTTTCTATTTTGTTATTTTTTTAACTTAGATTGTATAAAACAGTTATTGATATTAGATTAATTACGATGTACAATTTTAGTGTAGGTGTAATATTTAATTATTTTTTATCTAATGGAGTATAGGGGGAGGATTTTAATGAAAAAATGGAATAAGTTTATTTGTTTGGGACTATTAGCAACAACGATTTTTTATACGACTAGTCCAGTAGTTACTTTTGCTATTAATGAAGGACAGTCCGATGAAACACAATCAACCGGACTTTCTAGTAGCAGTGATTTACAAACAACGACGTCGTTATTTACAGAGGAAACAGAGTCATTTTCATCAAGTAGTGACACTGAAACTAGTTCGACAGAGGAAACAAAAGAAAGTTCTCAGGAAATTGATAGCAGTTATCCAGTAGCGGATGCTTCAGCTTATC
>NZ_JBTXLT010000014.1:0-68400 GCF_054871725.1 Enterococcus sp. LJL99 | reverse complement strand
TCCTCTTTCCAAGTGAGTGCAAGCACTCGATAGGAAAGAAGCGTTCGACTTGCATGTATTAGGCACGCCGCCAGCGTTCGTCCTGAGCCAGGATCAAACTCTCATAATAAAAGTTGAACACAATCTTACGATTGTTAAGCTCATTTTGTTTGCTAGCATATTGCTTCGCTTGTTTTAAAAATTGTTGTTTGTTTTTACCATTGTAAAAACAAACTACACATTTGGTTCGTCTTACTTTGTTCAGTTTTCAAAGGTCTACTTAAGTCGCCATGCGGCAACTCCTAAATTATATCATGTCTCTTTTTCGATGTCAACTACTTTTTTAAAAAACTTTTTAGTAGTTTGTTTCGATTTGTTATCACTTTATCAGCGACAACTGTTATATCATATCAACTTATTCGTTATTTGTCAACAACTTTCATATTGATATTTCAATGTTTTTGAATAACTTGTTTGTTATTCAATTTGTTACTGTTTGTTTCGCCAGCAACTTTTATATCTTATCAAGTTTCTCATCATTTGTCAACTACTTTTTTTAAAATTAAAAATTGTTTTTGATGACTTGATTTTTGCAATCACTTAGCGCTTTGTGTTTCCCGCCTAGCGACAAGTAATAATATATCAATAAATCAGGTATAGGTCAACAACTTTTTCTAGTTTTTTTAATTTATTTTCAATTCCTTAGTTTTTCCTTATTTTATAAGAGCTCTTCTTCTATATAATGGTTATTTGTTAAACATATACGAAAACAATTCAAATGATATGCCATTCAAATCTTTCTGAGTACCTACCTTGTTAAAGTTGTTTTTACTATAAAAGTTAAGCAGGTGTTTATTACTAGCTAGACAATCAAGTCTCAATTCAGAAGCTTTTGATTGAAAATAAAGTTTTAACGTTGTTAATAACTGATCCCCATAATGCATCTTTCTGTACTGAGGTCTTATAATCACTCGATGAATATAGTAGCTATTTTCTGAAAAGCCAATTTCTTTCCATAGTAACTGATCCCAATCAGATGGTTTTTTCCATGCTGCTGCCATACCAATCAATTCATTTTTTTCACTATAGAAAAAGTAAACTTCCCCTTTTTCGACTGCTTGTGATAGTCCGTGTTTATCATCGCCTGCCAAAATTTCTTTCCACTGACTACTACCAATACTCTGCAACCATTCAGCTGTTTCGTGCAATAAAGATTGTACAGTATTTACTTCATCTAATTTGGCTTGTCTAATTTCCATTACTATTTACCTCACTTCATTTCTTTAGTTTAAAAAATGAGCCATAGACAAAACTAGTATTCTGCTTTGTCTACGGCTTTAAATCAAAAAACACTTTATGTAAATCACTATTTTAGAACATTGGCACGCCTTCAATTGCATATGACGCTAATAATTTTTTTAACTCTGAAGGTTTTTCCCATACAAAGTTTTTATCAATAGTAGGAATTTCTTCTTCCTCACTCATTTCGAAGACAAATAGCGGTAGGTTTTCTTGACCTGTATGAGCATTTGTCAACTCTACTAAATTAATCGAAGTGACATCTAGTTGAATCTCTTCCTTAAAAAACTGTAGAATACTTGCAAGACCTGTCATATCACTAGAGACTTCTGTTGTAATAAACTCTTTCCATTGACCAACGGGATGAACCAGAAATCTTTTAGCCCCATCCTTTTGATTCAACATGATTGTACCAGCGACTTTTTTGTTAGACAAAATATCCACCTCAATTAATTTTTGTTTTCATAAACTACGAAAATTGTACCATATTTTCAGAAAAAAAACAGAATTATTTTGTAACCAATTCTGATTTAGCTGCTTCGATCCAAATAGGTAATTCTGCTTCCAAGGTTTCAAAGCCAATTTTTCTATTTTTGTTCGTAAAATATTTTTTCCGTCTATATCCGGTTTGTTGTGGACTATTTGCTAATGTACGTAAGGATAGGCTTATCTTTTTAGAGTATTCATCGATATCAATAATCTGAACGGTTACTTGTTGACCAACACTCAATAAATTATGGATACTTTTAGTATAACCTGCTTGTACTTCAGACACATGAATTAATCCCTGAACATCATTGCTCAATGAAACAAATGCGCCGTATGGCTGTAACCCAGTAATTGTTCCTTGTACTTTCATCCCTATTTTATACTCCATCTTGACACCTCTTTTCATGATTTAAAGAATTAATTTTTATTTCATCTCAAAGCATATCACTTTCTTCCATACAATACATCTATTTCTTTTCAGTTTCAGTTCATATTTTCTTGAAAGTCTATTATACTATAAGGTGACTCATGTTATTCAAATGACTATTTAATAATAGAAAGGATGGTTTTAATGTCAGATTTTAATATCGTTCATAATCGCCGAAATACAAATTCTTTAAAGTGGGATTCTATCGAAAAAACATATGGA
Organism: Enterococcus sp. LJL99; assembly: GCF_054871725.1. Classification (NCBI taxonomy): domain Bacteria; kingdom Bacillati; phylum Bacillota; class Bacilli; order Lactobacillales; family Enterococcaceae; genus Enterococcus; species Enterococcus sp. LJL99. The sequence continues at coordinate 65,984 of NZ_JBTXLT010000014.1, read as the reverse complement.
GAAAAAGAGTTGTTACCTTTGTGGGTCGCTGATATGGATTTCCAAACGAGTCCAGCTATTTTAGAGGCTCTAAAAAAGACAGCCGAACAAGGTATCTTAGGCTATATGCCTGCTCCTGATTCTTTATACCAAGCAATTCAGTCTTGGCAACAACGTAGATACGGTTATGTTGTTCCTAAAGAAGCGATTTTATTCAATAGTGGGGTAGTACCAAGTATCGCATGTGCTGTTCAAGCTTGTACGGAACCTGGTGAAGCGGTCTTGATTCATGACCCTGTATACCCTCCATTTACAAATGTAGTTAAGCAAAATGGTAGGAAGGTTGTTCGTAGTTCGCTAGTTGTTGAGGCTGGTCATTTCGTAATGGATTTAGCTGAAATGGAAAAACAGATTATAGCTGATAATGTTCGTTTATTCATTCTATGTAACCCTCAAAATCCTGGTGGACGTGTCTGGACAAAATCAGAATTAGAAGAAGTAGGAAAACTTTGCGCTAAATATGATGTAATTGTGATCAGTGATGAAATTCACCAAGATATTGTTTTTGAACCTAATGTTTTTACTACCTTCAATAATGTCCACCCAACCTTTAAGGATTTTTCTATTATTTTAACCTCAGCCACAAAAACGTTTAATCTGGCTGGCATAAAAAACTCAATGGCATTTATTGAAAATCCACAATTGAGAAGAAAATTTGTCACTGTACAACAAAGAAATCAGCAACATGAAATAAATTCTTTTGGCTATGTTGGGACTGAAGCAGCTTATAATTATGGAGAGCAATGGCTAAATGAACTATTAGCCTACCTTCAAGAAAACATAGCAATTGTTTCTGATTTCTTTAAAGAGCACTTACCAAAAGTGACTGTTATGAAGCCAGAGGGAACTTATTTAGTTTGGTTAGACTTTTCTGGACTAGATTTAAATGATGCTTCTCTACAAGATAAATTGGTTCACAAGGGAAAAGTAGTTCTTAATGCAGGGATTTCTTTCGGACCAGAAGGCTCAAATTGTATGCGACTCAACATCGCTTGTCCAAAAGAAACTCTGATCGACGGATTAAAACGAATTGAAAAAGCTTTCGAATAGCAACGATTCTTTCTCTACTTCGCTTGATTGAACATCTAGATAGGTAAGAATTTATGGATTTTCTCCATAGATTTTTGCCTATTTTCGTATATTTTATACGCCGCATTTTCTTTTTAATGAAATAATAATTGAGCACATAAATCAAAATGATGCGGATACTGCTTTAAATAGATAAATTTTTCATTATAAGGTAAAGATTCGAACAATAAATTAAGGTAAAAAACGAAAAAACAAGCGCCTCTATTTGATTTACAGCGATACCATTTAAAGACATTGAAATCATCATTGTATCAATTGCTAGGAGCAGTAAAATTCCTTTTATAATAATGACTGGCGATAATAAATAGCCGAGAAATTTTTTTTTGGAAAATGCTATTCCCGTAATTAAAGTAGTTGGAACAATAATTGCTAAATCTAAGGCTTGAATTGGAAATGTAGTGTATTGTTCTAAATCATTAGGTACTTCATTATTTAGTAGTGGTGGAATCAATTTTCCTAACCACATTAACAAAATAAGCAACCCCAGACTCAGCATAGAGTAACTAATATATTTATGCGGTAATTTTGAAAATTTTACATCTTTTCGCAATAGAATAAGTTCATATATATTCAAAATAAAACCAAAGAATGACAACGACATAAGCAAAACATATACCAAAAAGAAATTATTATAAACTGCCACAAAACAATAAGTAGCATAGGTATAAAGTAAATAACCTAAAATTCCTGATAAAAGCAGCTTTCCTTTCAAACTACTTTTATTGGCAAGAATCAAGGAAAAAATCAAAAATGGAATGACAATACATAAAGTTACCTGGTCTTGGGCAATTACTTGTGTTGCCATAGCAACAGATTCGTTATGATATAGTCCTTTTCCATAGAGAGTTACTGTTGTTCCAAAAAGAGTGTTGAATACTTGATTTTCATTAATAGATTGATTAGAGAATACACCATACAAGGCTGTACTTACTGCTAATAAGAGAATTAGAATAACAATTGTATTGATTGTTTTTTTATACTTCATTATTTCACTCCTTAAAATAGTAACTAGTTACTACCCTAGTATAGCAACCAATTACTATATTGTAAATATTCCCTCTACAAATGAAGAATCAATTTAGTTAGCAGTCAGACAGTTCAAACTAACTTATAGTAATTCACACAAAAATAGAGTGAGCAACAAATGTCAAAAAGACCTTTTGTTGCTCACTCTTAATTTTTTTTAGCTGTTAATGGTAGTTCAGCCAAAGAATTATTCTGAGATTTCAACCTTATCAATCACAACATCAAATGTTGGTCGGTCTTGTGAATCTCTTTGTACGCCACCAATTTCATCTACTACATCCATTCCCTCTACTACATGACCAAAAACTGTATGACGGAAATCTAACCATGGTGTTCCGCCTTGTTTGTAAGTTTCGATTACTTCTGTTGGAAAACCTGCTCCTTCTAATTGTTGCATCATATTTGCAGGTACATTTTGGTTATTGACAATAAAAAATTGGCTCCCATTTGTGTTAGGTCCTGCATTGGCCATTGACAATGCACCGCGTAAATTGAAAACATTTTTTGAAAATTCATCTTCAAACGCTTCACCATAAATACTTTCGCCACCCATTCCTGTTCCAGTTGGGTCGCCCCCTTGGATCATGAAATCTGGGATTACACGGTGAAAAATCACGCCATCGTAATAGCCTTTCTTCGCTAGTTGAACAAAGTTTTCAACTGTTTTAGGTGCTTCTTCTGGAAAAAGTTGAACAGTGATGTCTCCTCTGTTTGTTTTAATCACTGCTTTAGGTCCTTTACTATTGGCTAAATCTAATTGTGGAAATTCTGACATGCTTATTTCCTCCTATTATCGTTTTTATTTATCAGTTATTATCATAACTAAATTCCGTTGAAAATACCATCATCTGACTAAATCTTTTTTTAGATTTAATCATTTCACAAACTAAAAGATTGCTTTTTGACCGTACAAATGCTATTTTGTGAAAAACGTTTAAAAATGTTTTTTGATTATTTTCATACTTTTTATCATTGTAAAAATTGGAGGGAATTCAATGTCTGAACCACTTGATATATATGATCTAACTATTGTCGGCGCTGGACCTGTTGGTCTATTTGCGGCGTTTTATGCGGGGATCCGTAAAGCAAAAACCAAACTAATTGATAGCTTGCCTCAATTAGGGGGACAACTTTCTACTTTATATCCCGAAAAATATATTTATGATGTTCCTGGTTTTCCAGCAATTAAGGCCTGTGATTTGATTACTAATCTTGAAAGACAAATTGCTCCTTTTGAACATGAGATTTGTTTAGAAGAAGAAGTGCGAAATATCGTTCAAGAAAAGGATCATCTGCGTATCGAAACAACCAAAGGGACTCATTTCTCTAAAGCCGTTATTTTTGCGATTGGAAATGGCTCATTTCAACCTCGACGAATTGCTTTGGAGGGTGCTTTGGAATTAGAAGGTGATTCAATTCATTATTATGTCACCGATATGGACGTCTTTTCTGGCAAAAAAGTAGCCATTGCTGGTGGTGGAGATTCAGCTATCGATTGGGCGTTGATGTTAGAAAATGTTGCTGAAGAAGTTTCTATCATCCATCGTCGGCCTGAGTTTCGTGGGCATGAACATAGTGTTGAGCAATTAAAAAATTCTGAAGTTGCTATTTATACTCCCTATGTTATTGATCAACTTGTCATGGACGGAACAGCCTTTAAAGGAATCCAGTTAAAAGAAACAAAAAATGAAAATTATGAAGAATTAGTTATTGACTCATTGATTGTTAACTATGGTTTTACTTCTTCGCTAAGTCATTTAAAAGAATGGGGCTTAGATGTACGTCGTAATGCGATTGAAGTTCATTCTGATATGTCAACAAATATTCCTGGTGTCTATGCTGTAGGTGATATTTGTAACTACGATGGTAAAGTCAAACTGATTGCAACTGGTTTTGGTGAAGCACCAACAGCAGTTAATAATGCGCTTCATTTTATTAAACCTGAAGCAAGAAGACAACCAATGCATAGCACTAGCCTATTTGAAAAAAATACTACCTTGACTAGCTAATTAAATAAAGGAATCCTTTATTTTTTAAGCTATAACATGAAAAGTAAATCAGAGTATGATAATACGCCAGTTTATAAATGATTAGGGAGTAGCTGAAAAATTCAATTGACTCGATTATTTTCAGCGACTCCCTATTATCATACTCTTTTTTTATCTTGTATTGTTCGTTTTACTAAAAACCTAATAATTCGCTCAGCCCATTTCTTCCTTCCAATTCGAAATAGCTATTTTCATCTTCTCTTTTAAAATCTCGGGGGTTTCACCCGTTATACGTTCTCCTTCAAACAAAGCAAAATATGTTTGCGCACATAGGGCACACTCATTCATGCAAGAATAAGTAACTGTATCACTATTCTCACTGATTTCATTATCCGATAATAACAAATCTGTTCCTTTAGCGAGATTTTGCTCGCAATACTCAATCAAAGGTTCCATTATTCTTCTCCTTGCTTTTTTCTCTGCAAATAGTATACCATTGATAGCATATATCCTTAAAAAATATGACTGGAGTGATTAGATTGGTAATTCAAGGAGACACATTGGAACAAAAAGCGCGACAACTATTAAAAGAACGTGGCGTAGAAATAAAAGATATTGCAGAACTAGTGATGTATTTACAAAAAAAATATGTAACAGACCTGGATATCGAAACATGTATTGAAAATATTGATAGTGTTCTTTCGAAGCGGGAAGTTCATAATGCGATTTTGACTGGAATTCAATTAGATATATTAGCTGAAGAAAAAAAACTATTGCATCCTTTACAAGAAATTGTAGCTGAAGATGAAGGATTGTATGGAATTGATGAGATTTTGGCCTTATCAATTGTTAACGTTTATGGTTCCATCGGTTTTACCAATTATGGGTACATTGACAAAGTAAAACCAGGAATTCTGGAAAAATTAAATAATCATGAAGGTCCTAAAGTCAATACCTTTTTAGATGATATTGTAGGCGCGATTGCCGCATCAGCTGCCAGCCGGATTGCTCACGCGCAACCTGATAAAAGTCATATTACACAATAAAATCAAGCAATTACAACCTAACTAAAAATAGCTAAACATCTCCTAACTTTAGTACTTTGAGCTACCTGTACTTACTTAGTTTAGATTTGTTTAGCTATTTTTTAATAATTTACTATTTTCTCTACCAAAAAAATGTCATTTATACTTGTTTAGATTTTTCCCATTCTGTTCTTAATAACCCAAATAACTCCATATCTTGAAAATTTCCAAATCTAAATAATTCATTTCTAAGTGTTCCTTCATGCTTAAAGCCCATTTTTCGATATAAACTGATTGCACTCTTATTAAAAGAAAACACATCTAATTTGATTTTTTGCATTGGCAAATAATTAAAAATAAAATCAATTACGATTTGAGTGGCTTCACTGCCTAGACCTTTGCCTTGGTGTAACTCTGAAATCACTAGTCCAATCTCACAATTTAAATTTTGTTGATTAACATTATAGATTGCTATATTTCCAACTAGTCGATCATCTTCGTTTAAATAAATACCGAATACTTGATTTGGCGCTTCTACTTGTAAAAACTTCGTTAGAGCTTCTTTAGAAAACGGGTACGGAATATCATCATCCCCAAAGACTCTTAATTGACTTTCATTTTCTATTGCTAGTAACTTCTCAATCTCGTTCTCTTGAATTGATTTGAGTGTTACTTTTTCTCCACTTAAATACGGATAAATCATTTTATTTTTCTCCTTCAATTACTAATTTTCTTACAAAAGAACATTTTATTACTAAAGCTATGCTATAATAAATGAAACGGTTTCAAGAGGTGGATCCAATGCTTAAAAAAAATCGTGATTTTAAAAAAACAATCTTATCTGTTCAAAATCAAAAGTATTTAAAAAACAACCGAAAAAATTTTGGAAAATTCGGAAAACCAATCAATCGAAATCCTAAAAATTTATTGTATTCATTGGATGATAAGCATATCAATGATTTTTTTACTTTGTTCGATAAAGGAAAACCAGATATCTCATTTTCAACTACGTTATTAGAGTTAGGCGAATGGCAGGATTACGGAACAAAACTTTATCGCGTCAATACAACCTTAAGTTTAGCTGATTTTTCATCAATTCTTTATCAAGAGCTAGAAATCACTAAAAAAGAGATTTTAATTACACCCGCATTCACTGGAATTCATGGGTTTTATTTTTAATTATTTTGATAAAAATGTTATTCCCCATTGAACTGCTGCGAAAAACAAACATACTAGACCAATCATTCTAACTATTTTAGCGAGCAAGGAAGTTCGTTTCATTCGTTCATCTTTAGAAACTCTGCTTTTAGGTAATACTAATGACAATAGAAGTAATAAAACACCTATTACTGAACTAGCAATTAGATAAATAGATTCCCTAGCTTTTTCTAAAAGTGATCCTTCTTTTTGTGATGTTGTTTGTGATTGCGAAGGCGTTCCATTTTGTGTTGGTTCTTGTTGCTGTTCTGAGCCACTGATTACTTTGTAAGTTGTTGCTAGTTTCGGGATAGATGTAGCTGATTGTTCTAACGGTTCATTTAAGACTAATTGATCCCCTTGAATACTAAGTACTGGCTTCTGTCCTTTTTTTACAACACCAAAAAAGTCGTCTTCTAACTGAATTTCTTTGCCATCAATATTATGGTCGCCTTTGGGTAAAATCAATTGATAGTCATATTCATCGAACGCTTTTTCAAGCAACGCATTTCCAAATTGATGACGATAATATTCACCGTCTTGATCCGACCAATCTCCCACGCCTAAAATAACTTCAATCAAACGTGTATCACCTCTTTTAGCTGTCGCTATATAATTAAAGGCACTGCTCGGACCTGAACCTGTTTTTAGTCCATCAACCCCTTCAATTCCATATTCGGCACCTGGTAGAGAATAATTGTAGGTTTCAAAACTTTCTTCAAATGGCGTTCCTGACATTGCTGTAACCGTTGCTTGGTTCGTAAATTCTAACACTTCTGGATAATCTTTTACTAAATGAAATCCCATAGTAGCTAAATCTCTAGCGGTAGATACATTTCTGCCATCAGGATCAACCCCTTCTGGTTCATAAAGTCCTTCGAAACTTCGAGCAGCCGCCCCACTACAGTTATAAAATGTAGTATGCTCCATTCCCAATGCTTGTGCTTTCTCATTCATTCGTTGAATAAAAGCTCCTTCATCATTATCTGAAACTGCATTGGCTAACATCACAGTTGCAACATTGGATGATGGAACAATGGTCATTTTCAATAATTCTCTAACAGGATACGCAACACCAGCGATAATTTTATTATTACTTAACGCATAAATTTGACTAATCATTTGATCTTTTTCCGTTGCTACTATTTCGGTATCCAACGTTAACTTGCCTTCTTTAATTGCATCAAAAACTAAAAAAACGGTCATCATTTTTGATATACTGGCAGGTTCTCTTGGCATATCAGGATTGTCTTGCCACAAAATTTGACCATTAGTTCCATCAATAATAATTGAAGACTTTGGTTTATTTATTTCCTGTGCTTCTGTATAGCCAGCTTCTTGCGTTATTTTAAAAACATCCTCTTCCGCAAAAGTAGGTACTGACCAAACAAACAAACTTATCAATCCTATTCCCATTAAAATCCTTTTTAACACCCAACCACTCCAATTCTTTCAATATTCCCTTTTATCTTTTAGTATATCTATATATTACGAATCTGTATATCGTATTTTGAATAAAATCTAACAAAACAAGCAGAAATTCAGTTAATTTTTTGTTTTTTAATAGGAACTATTTAAATTTAACGAAAAAGTGCCTGAAATAAAAGGAATTTTTTTCCTTTTGTTTCAGCCGTTAAAATAGCATACTCCGTTTAAAATAATCAATCTCTCAATGATTTAAAAATTGAAAGATAATATATAAATTGGAAAATCACGCTCAATCATCCAATTTCTTTGATAAGGTTTCTACCACTTTCGTTAATTCATCAATTTTATGGTTTAATTGAGTAATTTCATGTTTGTCTGCAGTTGAATTTTTATGATTTGTCTTCTTCTCTTTAAAGTAATTGGTGATTGTCGAAGTTAACATCCCAATAAAACCAATTCCAAACAACATCGTTACCGAAGCAATCACTTTTCCCCAACCTGTTTTGGGAACAATATCACCATAGCCAACCGTCGTAACTGTTACAATACTCCACCAGACACTATCTTTATAACTGATATTTTCAACAATACTGTAAAATCCACTTCCCACGAACACAATACAGGCACTTGCATACAATGCGTAAATAAAGCCATTTCTATAAAGAATACTATTTTTGTTGTGCCCTAATTTTGCCAACAAATTAATTACTCGAAAAATACGATTTGACTTTCCGATAATTCCTATATTAAGCAAATTCAATGGAATAATCGCTAGTAAATTGAAGATATTGCTGATAAAATATTGCCGTTTATTTTCAGCTAGTATAAATCGGACGATATAACTGATAATAAAGGCGATAAGAATTGATGTATCAATAATATTGAACGGATATTTATTTAAATCAATCACACCAGCTAAACTTAAGATAAATAGCATTATCCAGAATAAAGTAATAATAAAATCACTCACAATATACAGTTTATGAAATAGTTTTTTATCCAAAATCATTCAGCTCCCATTTTAAAATCAAATTAGACCATTTAGCTATTAGAAAAATTTTTTTAGATTGCTCTTCATTTTTCAAGATTCTCTTTAACGTATTACGATCTACTAACACATTGACGGTGTCAAATTGTCTTTTACAAAATACAGCATAGGTATGCATTAAAAAATCTTTTCTGCAGTTAAGTAGTTTGTGTCTAAATCATATCATATTGTATTAATAGTGGGGGAATTTTGATAGCTTGGTAACGATAAAAAATAAATTGATTTACAACAAAAAAAATAGTACTTATTCAACTTCACAGATAAATACTATACTTTTTTAGTTTTATTAGTTAATACTCTTATAAGCACTGATCAATCGCTAAATTATTCTAATTACTTACTTTAGAAATACACAATAGTACTCTATCTCACAACTAATATTGATAAATAGAACTTATTTATCTCATCATAGAGCTAGACAAATAATTTTCACTAGGATTTATCACTTCAAAGTCCTGCTTGTTGACATTTAAATCTTTAAGAATTAATTGATTCAATTTTTCTTTCCCTAAACAACAAAAACTTCTGTAGCCCATCTCACCATAAGGTGCCCAAAAAGCACATTTTTGCAGTCTTACATCATTAGCAAAATCGATTTTTAAATTGAATAATCGTATCAATTGTATTTTCAGATTTTTTACTCATCCTAACCCAGACAACAAAACCAACAATAACAAGGACTAACATAACCACTGAGAATAAAATTTTACCCATGACACACTCACTCCTTTTCGATTATAAAAGCGTTTTCTTACTTTGAGTATATCATTATAGGTTTCAATTTCAATCTTTAGTTATAGGAGCTAATTCTCAAAATAGCTTTGAAAAGTAAATTAATAAGGAGTATACTAAAAAAAATCGTTGATTAGGATGTGAATCACTTGGAACAAGCGCAAAGATATCTTTACCCCAGACAAAAAATTTGTGGAATTTGGCTAGTTATAGTTGGTTTATCAATGTTTACTTTATTGAATAATGGCTACAAACATCCAATTATTTTTGCCATTATATATATTTTAGGGATGGTATTTTAATTAAATCCTATAACTAGAAAAAAATTATCCGTTGGTGTAGCTACACCTAAACAAAAAATGTGGTCAAATCTTAGTCTTTTAATTTTATCTTTTTCTTGTTTTATTGGTTTTTTTCTAAGCAATGGAAACATAACGAATATTTGGCTTGCAATCTTGCTCGCTGTAGGTTTTCACTTCTTTTTCTTCATCCCAGTTCATGGGAAATTGATCGGTATATTAGGATTGCTTACTACGCTCAATGCCCTATTAGCAATTTTTGTAAAGGAATATCAATTAGATATGGTATTTATCGTTGATGGTTGCCTCAAGTGTTTGTTTGGAACAATTATGATTTTTTTGAGTCCTATTGATTTTTAAGGTTGGTAAACAAGACTTACTTGGCAGTAATAGTAGCTATACTATAAAAAACATTTTGTTAACTAAAGTTATATTAAAAGAATATATTATTGCTTTCGTTTGTTAAAATTAGTTATTAACATTAATATAAAAGGAGCATCATTATGGAAATCTCTATTTCTAAAATTGGTAAAATCATTGAGCATTATTATAAAATCGGTTATTTTGAGTCTGATTCGTTAAAATCAGCCATCGAAAAAATGGTGAATGATTCTGATACTGGTCTTGGAATAACTGTTCAATTAGCTGACACAGAACCTTTTGACGAAGTTACATTGAATATGATTTTAGAGGAAATTTTTGACTCACTCTAATTTTAAATTCAAATAATTCAACTAAAAATTTCTAGCAATTGAACAATTCATGTATTGAGCAAATTTTTTTCTCTTGCTTATTCCAATACAACTGATTGCTTTCTATTAATTGTCTGCCCCAATATTTATTTGCTCTAAATAAAAGTAAAATAATAATTACCAATAAAACAATTATCAAAATTTTGTATTTTAGATTCAGTTTTTTTGTTGTGATTACTTCTAGTTTGATTCATAGTACACGCTCTTTTCTATTCAAATTATTAATTTTAGTGTGCTCAATAAAAGGATTACAGGTACGTTCTATCAAATTGCATAGAACATACTCACTCTATAGATTTATTTTTGGCTATATCTACTTTGATTCCCTAGGCCACTTCATACCTATGGATGGTTCTACACTTATAAAGCCATAACGTTTGTATAAACCTATAGCTTTTTCATCTGCAATAAGATTAATATATGCTTTTTCATCAACAGTTTCTAAATACTTTGTCAATAAGTTCATTATTTTACTTCCAATCCCTTTTTTCTGATACTCAGGTTTGGTTACAACATCAACTATTTGAAACGCTGTTCCTCCGTCTCCTATAATTCTCCCCATTCCAACAAGCTCACCCAACTTATTTCTAACACTTATGCAATAATAAGAATTCTTAAGGCCTATTTCGGCCCCTTTTTTACTTTTAGGTGATAGTGCGCCTAATTCTCTCATCAGTAAATATTCTTCGACTGTTGGTGTTTGTTCTAAATAACTTACTTCCATTTTTATTCCTCCTTCTTAATCTACCTAATATTTCCTTTACTATATACTATAATTTTACCATCATTCTTCTTATTCTTTAATGTCTATAAATTTCAAGTTATAACTATCAAACGTGATTAATCAAAAAAAGAGAATGCGTATTCCGTCTTCGAAATGTCCTAAGACACCGACAGAATACCATTCTCGTGGGTTTGGCACCCAATGGGCCGTAAGGGGCTCGAACCCATGACCCGCTGATTAAGAGTCAGCTGCTCTACCAACTGAGCTAACGGCCCAAATTTTTAGTACCTAGTTATTGTAGCACCTGTATCGCTTTTATTCAAGAATAAGTTCATTTTTTCTAAGTAAATGATCGTTTTACTTTAGAAGCATAAAAAGCCTAAAGCTAAAAATCGTTCAAAAGCTTTAGGCTTTATTTTAAGCGTTATTCTCGTTGTTCTTTTTTTACAGGACAGGTTGTATGACAATCATCACACGTCTTGCCCTTTTTAATACGCGAATAAATAATATAGCCTGCACTACCAAAAATAAGTGCTGCTAATAAAATAGTCGCTAGCATATTTTTTCACTTCCTATTCTTTTCCCAAAACAGTTATAGGGACAATGGTAGGTGTTTTTGTTGTTGGTTTTCTTACTAACAAGTAGCTGATGACAACAAGCAATAAACAAGCAACAACCGTTCCTACACCAAATGTTCCCTTTTCAAAGACAACATGCCCAATTTGGTAAATGATAAAACTAACAACATAAGCTAGCCCACATTGATAACCAATCGCTCCTAGCGTCCATTTTCGGTCGCCCATTTCTCTGCTAATTGCTCCGATTGCGGCAAAACATGGCGCACATAATAAGTTAAAGACTAGGAAAGAATAGGCAGCAACTGACGTGAAGGCAGCTTGCAACGCACCCCAAACTTCGACGCCATTTTCAGATACTTCCTCTACATGACCAAAAAGGATTCCAAAAGTATTGATTACATTTTCTTTAGCGACCAAACCAGTGATTGTTGCAACAGCGCCACGCCAATGTCCCCATCCTAACGGCGCAAAAATCGGTGCAATCACTTTCCCGATATTCGCTAAAATGCTTTGTTCTTCCGGAACAGCTTGGAATGTGAATGAATAATTAGAGGTAAACCAAATCAAAATACTTGAAACAAAAATAATCGTTCCTGCCTTTTTGGCAAATGCTTTACTCCGGTCATATGCGTGACGTACAACGCCTCTAATTTGCGGCATATGATAGGCTGGCAGTTCCATAATAAAAGGTGCTGGATCTCCAGAAAATAATTTTGTTTTTTTCAACCCAATACCTGATAAAATGATTGCGCCGATTCCGACAAAGTAAGCAGATGGTGAAACCCAACTACTTTGCGGGAAAAAAGCACCAGCAATCAAAGCAATAATTGGTAGTTTTGCTGAACATGGCATAAATGTTGTGACCATAATTGTCATTCGACGGTCTTTTTCATTTTCAATCGTTCGACTTGCCATAACGCCAGGAACACCACAGCCAGTCGCAATCAACATTGGGATAAAAGATTTTCCTGACAAACCAAATTTACGGAATAAACGATCCATCACAAAGGCGATTCGAGCCATATACCCGCAATCTTCTAAAAAGCCAAGGCATAAGAACAATACTGCTAACTGTGGTAAAAAACCTAATACAGCACCCACACCAGCGATGATTCCATCTAAAATCAAGTTTTGCATCCAATCAGCGACTTGCCAACTTTCAAGTAAGTTTCCTACATTCGTTGGAATAATTGCTCCAAATAGTTCATCGTTAACCCAATCCGTTCCCATTGTTCCTACTGTTTGAATAGATACGTAATAGACCAGCCACATAATGAAAGCAAAAATCGGTAAAGCTAACCAGCGATTCGTTACGATTTGATCGATTTTATCACTCGTATTCATTCTGATTGCTTCTTTTTCAATAGCACATAATGCCGTCAAACGGGCAATAAATTCATATCGTTCATTGATCACGATTGATTCACTATCATCATTAAAGATTTTTTCTGTCATGGTAATAATTTCTTCAATCACTTCTTGTTGGGTTTCCGTCAGTTTTAATTCAGCTCTTACTTTTTCATCACGTTCAAATAACTTAATCGTAAACCAACGCATTTGCGATTCAGGAACACAGTCCGTAATCATTTTTTTGATTTCGCTTAAAGCTGCTTCAAGACGATTATCGTACGTTGGATAATTATCTGTTGCATGCTCTTTTTTAGAAGCATCAATTGCTTTGATGACAGCTTCATCTAATTTATGATTTTTGATTGCACTAATCCCAATCACTTCTACGCCTAAACCATAGGAAAGTTTCTCGATATTGATTTTCTTGCCATTTTTTGCCAGAATATCCATCATATTCAAGCCAACCACGACTGGAATTCCTGTTTCCATCAATTGAGTCGTCAAATAAAGGTTACGCTCTAAATTGGTTGCATCGACAATATTCAAAATAGCATTCGGTCTATTAATTAATAAATATTCTCTTGAAACAATTTCTTCCGGAGTGTATGGGGACAATGAATAAATTCCTGGTAAATCTTGAATCGTAATCTTCTTATCTTTTTTCAACTTTCCTTCTTTACGTTCAACTGTTACCCCTGGCCAATTACCAACATATTGATTTGCACCCGTCAAAGCATTGAATGCTGTTGTTTTCCCACTATTAGGATTTCCAGCTAATGCGATATGCAGTTCTTTCATGTTCACCCTTCTTTCTTGACCAATACTAATTCCGCTTCACTTTTTCTTAATGTTAATTCATACCCACGTAAATTAATTTCAATTGGATCTCCCAACGGTGCTCTTTTTCTAACTAGAATATTGACACCTTTTGTAATTCCCATATCCATCAAACGACGCTTGATTGCTCCTTGACCATGAACACCAACCACTTGCGCATTTTCTCCTGCGCTTAGTTGATCTAAAGAAACCCAATGTTCTGTGCTATCTTCTTGTTCTGTAATGATTATGTGATTCAAAATAGACTTGTTCATGGCTATCCGGCTATTATGTAGCAAAACAATGCCATTTTCACCAGAATCATTGATTAACACAATCGTTGCGCCAGGTACCAAACCTAAATTATTTAAATGTTTCTTGGTCGCTTCTTCTGCTTGAATATCCTCAACAACATACGCTTTGCTGTGTTCAGCATTTGCTAATGTCAGCATGGTATTCATCCTCCTTTGTGAAAAAAATTCAACAAGAAATACAACTGAAATTGATAATCGTTCTCATTAAGAATACTCGCTTGTTCAACACTTGTCAATATCTTTTCTTACTATATAATATGAGTTTTTTTCATAAGTGATTTTGTCTTGTGTTTTCTCTCACGAATAAACACTATATCTTGTGTCTTTGATTCTATTTTTCTCACATCAAAATTTAATAATTTGATTTTCTAACAACCATTTTTACGTCTTATTGCCTAAAAAATCAGAATAGACTTGCTTTCATTCTTTTTTCAAAAACACAAAAACTAGTGGTAGCTAAAAAAATGACCACAATATATAGTGTTTAACTGTTGACTTTTTCCCAGATAGATTTATACTAATTCTTGTAAGTAATTTGAGGGGGAATGAAAAATGAACGTAAAAATCTTTTCTAAAAATAATTGTATCCAATGTAAAATGGCGAAACGCTTTTTAAACGAGAATAATATTGCATTTGAAGAAGTAAATATCGATGTTCAACCTGAGGCAATCGAGTGGTTAAAAGAACAAGGATTTCAAAGTGTCCCTGTTGTTACTTCTGATGCTACAACTGTTATTGGTTTCCGCCCAGACCAATTGAAACAATTGGCTAGCTAAGATGAAACTGGTGTATTTTACAGTTACAGGACAAACAAGACGCTTTATAAAAAAATTGGATTTGCCAGCTTATGAAATTGAGCCTGCGAATCCTTTTTTTGAGATAAATGAACCTTTTATACTAGTTGTTCCTACTTATGATTTAGACATTACTGAAGTAGTTAATGATTTTCTTGATTATAAAAGTAATCGGGACAATTTAAAAGGAGTTGCTGGTGGCGGTAATCGGAATTTCGCCGAATTATTTGTTTACACAGCTAAAGATATTGCCCGTGATTATCATGTACCTATGCTTTTTGCTTTTGAGTTTAGCGGCACTAACGAAGATGTGGAATCCTTTAAGAAAGTAGTGAATCAAATTGAGTCTGAAAGAAATTAAAGAAGTCAGTTATTTTAAATTAAATAATGCGATTAATCGACCAATCGACGGTCAAATTCCTTTGCATAAAGATAAAGAAGCCTTAACAGCTTTTTTTGCAGAGAATGTCGTTCCAAATACGAAACAATTTACTAGTGTAGCCGAAAAAATTACATTTCTAATTGAAAATGATTATATTGAGTCAGCATTTATTAAAAAATATTCAATGAGTTTTATCGAAAAATTATATACATTTCTTGATCAACAAAATTTCACGTTCAAATCCTTTATGGCAGCTTATAAATTTTATTCACAGTATGCATTAAAAAATAATGCTGGCACAGAATATTTAGAAGCTTATGAAGACCGTGTTGCGTTTAATGCTCTTTATTTTGCGGATGGTAATGAAGAACTTGCAATGGAATTAGCAGACGAAATGATTCATCAACGTTATCAACCAGCGACACCTTCATTTTTAAATGCTGGACGCAAACGACGCGGAGAACTGGTTTCTTGCTTTTTGATCCAGGTAACAGATGATATGAATAGCATTGGGCGTTCAATCAATTCCGCGCTACAACTATCACGTATTGGCGGCGGTGTTGGAATTACGCTAGCAAATCTACGTGAAGCAGGCGCTCCTATCAAAGGCTATGAAGGTGCCGCTAGTGGTGTTGTTCCTGTGATGAAATTATTTGAAGATAGTTTTAGTTATTCAAATCAATTAGGACAACGTCAAGGAGCTGGAGTTGTTTATTTAAACGTTTTTCATCCTGATATTGAAATGTTCCTTTCAACTAAAAAAGAAAATGCTGATGAAAAAATCCGTGTGAAGACTCTTTCTTTAGGAGTTTTGGTTCCAGATAAATTTTATGAATTAGCTAGAAATAATGAAGAAATGTACTTATTCAGTCCTTATAGTGTCGAACGTGAATATGGCGTACCTTTTTCTTATATAGATATTACGAAAGAATACGATAACTTAGTCGCAAACCCTAATATTCGTAAACGTAAAATTAAAGCACGTGATTTAGAAAATGAAATTTCTAAATTACAACAAGAATCTGGTTATCCTTATATTATCAATATTGATACTGCAAACAAACAAAATCCAGTTGATGGTAAAATAATCATGAGTAATTTGTGTTCTGAAATTTTACAAGTTCAAACGCCTTCTGTATTAAATGGAAAACAAGAATACGAAGTACTTGGAACAGATATTAGTTGTAACTTAGGTTCAACAAATATTGTTAATTTAATGGACAGCCCTGATTTTGGAAAATCGGTTCGTGCGATGACTCGTGCATTAACGTTTGTTACCGATGCTTCTGACATTGATGTTGTTCCATCGATTCAAAATGGCAATCGTTTAAGTCATACAATTGGACTTGGCGCAATGGGCTTGCATACCTTCTTTGCGAAAAATCATATGGAATATGGTTCTGATGAATCCCTTGATTTTACTAATGTTTACTTCACATTATTGAACTATTGGACTTTAGTAGAGAGTAACAATATTGCAAAACAATATAATAAAACATTTGATAACTTTGAAAAATCTGATTACGCAAATGGAACTTATTTCGATAAATATATCGAAGGTGATTTTACACCTAAATCAGAAAAAGTCAAAGCAATCTTTAAAGATATTTTTGTTCCAACAGCTGAAGATTGGCAACAATTACGTGAAGCAATCCAAAAAGATGGGCTGTATCATCAAAATCGTTTAGCCGTTGCACCAAACGGTTCAATTTCTTATATCAATGATACAAGTGCAAGTATTCATCCAATTACTCGTATGATCGAAGAACGTCAAGAAAAGAAAATCGGGAAAATCTACTATCCAGCTCCTTATTTGGCAAATGATACGATTCCTTACTATACTTCTGCGTACGATATGGATATGCGTAAAGTGATTGACGTTTATGCAACTGCACAACAACATATTGATCAAGGGATGAGCTTAACACTGTTTATGCGTTCTGAAATTCCTGAAGGTCTTTACGAATGGAAAGAAACAACGAAACAAACAACTAGAGATTTAAATATCTTACGTCACTATGCTTTCCATAAAGGAATCAAATCAATTTATTACGTACGTACCTTTACAGACGATGCCGAAGAAATCGGTAGCAACCAGTGCGAAAGCTGTGTAATTTAGAAAACGAAAAGCAATTCAACGCAGTTAGCTCTGGTGAAAATTAGAAAGCTGAAAGTGAATCAATTGTTGATTCACTTGAAGATTCTCTATTTTCCTACAGAGTTGCTTTGAAAGACTGAATACGAACGATACTTCAAGACGCCTTTGTTTTCTAGGCGTCTTATCCTATAAAAGCAGAACCATAAGGAGGACTACAAACAAGATGGCAACGTATTATGAAGCAATCAACTGGAATGAAATAGAAGATGTAATTGATAAATCAACGTGGGAAAAATTAACAGAACAATTTTGGTTAGATACACGTATTCCTCTATCCAATGATCTAGATGATTGGCGTACTCTTTCTGATTTAGAAAAAACAACGGTTGGTTATGTATTTGGCGGTTTGACTTTACTAGATACCGTCCAATCGGAAAGCGGGATGGAACAATTACGTAACGATGTTCGTACACCACATGAAGAAGCCGTTTTAAACAATATCCAGTTTATGGAATCTGTCCATGCCAAAAGCTATTCTTCCATTTTTAGTACCTTAAATACAAAAAAAGAAATCGAAGAAATTTTTGAATGGACAAACACCAATGTCTACTTACAAAATAAAGCAGAAAAAATCAATGAAATTTATAAAAATGGCACCCCTTTAGAAAAGAAGGTTGCTAGTGTTTTTCTTGAGACTTTTTTATTTTATTCTGGCTTTTATACCCCGCTTTACTATTTAGGGAACAATAAACTAGCTAATGTTGCTGAAATTATCAAATTGATTATCCGTGATGAATCTGTTCATGGTACATACATTGGATATAAATTTCAACTAGGTTATAATGAGTTGCCAGAAGAAGAACAAAATGAGTTAAAAGATTGGATGTATAACCTTCTTTATGAATTATATGAAAATGAAGAACGATATACTGAGGAATTATATGACGACCTTGGTTGGACAGAAGAAGTTAAGACATTTCTACGCTACAATGCAAACAAAGCATTGATGAACTTAGGAATGGACCCATTATTCGCAGATACAGCGAACGATGTGAATCCAATTGTTATGAATGGTATCTCAACAGGAACTAGTAATCACGATTTCTTCTCTCAAGTTGGTAATGGTTATCTATTAGGAACTGTTGAAGCAATGAAAGATGACGATTACTTGATTGGAATGGACTAAATTAATTTTATAAAACTAAAAACGAATCTAAATAAAAAAGCCAGAGTCTAAATTAGCGATTTTAACTCTGGCTTATTTTTTTATTTAAATTCAAATTGGGAAAATCTGAAAACTAACTATTTTTCTTCTATATCTATCGACTCATCCAATAAAATCGAGTCACTTTCTTTTCTTATTTGATACATTTTCACCAAATTAACAATTAAGGTTTTTATAACTGCATAAACAGGAATACAAATTAGCATTCCTATGATTCCACCTACGCTTCCTGCGGCGATTAAGACTAAAATGATTGTCAACGGATGAATATTCAACGATTTTCCCATCAATAATGGTTTGATTAAATTTCCATCTAATTGCTGAATTACTAAAATAGATAAAGCCATGTACAGTGCTTGCCATGGGGAAACAAATAAACCAACTAAAATGGCAGGAATTGCTCCAATAAATGGCCCTACATAAGGAATGATATTGGTCGCTCCACAAAAAACGGCTAAAAGCAATCCATAAGGTTGTTTAAAAATCGTCATCGCAATAAAACTTAACACACCAATAATTAATGCGTCCAAAACGGTACTACTGATATAAGCAGACAAAGTTTGATTCATTTCTCTAACCGTTTGACGTAACTCTTTGCGAATGTTTTTAGGGAAAAATTGTGACAATGCATCCAAAAATTTATGACCATCCTTAAACATGAAAAAAAGAATGAAAGGAACTGTAAATAGTAGAATAAAGAAACGCATCAACATACTAACTATTTTTGATACACTATTTGTTACACTAACAAAAGCAAAATTTATTATGTTACTGATGGTAATATTTGCTTTGTCTAATTCAGCTTGAATATCAATTCCTTTTAATGTATCTAATTTCCCAAGATCAGTTACCCAATCACTCAATTTTTCCACATAATCAGGTAGTGATTGGCTTAATTCAACAAATTGATTCACTAGTTGAGGAATAATATTCATCACTACAACCAGAACTAAAACAACTAAAATAATAAACGATAATAAGAAACCAACTAAGCGAGGAAGCCCTCGTTTTTCTAGAAACAAAACAACTGGTTCAAACATATAATATAAAAAACCAGCAATCAATAAGGGCATAAAAACGGCCGAAATCATTCCTAAAATCGGACTAAAGACATCTGGCATCTGTAATAAAAAGAAAGCTCCAATGATTGTCAACACAACTTCTACTGTCCAAAATAATAACTTTGATTGCTTAAAAAAGGAACCCATACCTAACCTCCAATTTATTTTTTCTACTTCGAATAATCAAACGAAATACACTTTTACTTTCCCTTTTGCTCCTTTTTAAATACTTACTAAACGTAATTTGGTAATATTTTTATAAATCGATAAGTCTTCAATCACTTCTGCATATGTCATTTTTTTAGGTAAATTAATCGTATAAACATTGGTATAAATTCGTGTCTCACCACTAAGATTCATATCAAAGTTTACATCTTCAACTTCTATTTGATGGTCTTCAAAATATTGATTAATGAATTCTTTTGTATCTTGCTTATGTACATAGCGTATTTCTAATTTTTTGGTAGTAGGGACATGAATCACTTTCTTTACTAATGCTAATGCTGTAAAAATACCAATAAAACTTAGGATGGCTATTTCATAATATCCCATACCAATAGCAATCCCTATTCCGGCAATTGCCCACAACGATGCGGCTGTCGTTAACCCTGTTACTGACTGTTTAGTCACGATAATCGTACCAGCACCCAAAAAACCAATCCCACTAACTACTTGTGCAATCAATCTTGCCTGATCTGAACGAATCACACCAGATAATTCAGGATAATTGGTTGCATCTTCTAAAGCTGAGATAGCTATTTCCACTTGAATCAGTGCGATTATCGTTGCTCCCATACAAACTAAAATATGCGTTCGCATACCAGCTGGTCGATTTTTAAACTGTCGCTCAAAGCCAATAACCCCTCCAATCAACATCGCTAAGCTTAGACGAATAATAATTTCAGTAATCGTTAAATGTATTTCTGGCATTCAAAATCCACTCCATTTCTCTTCACTTAATTATAGCACTTAATTAAGTGAGTAGAGATTTCAAAAAAGATAAATAAAAAATCAGAATGAAAGAGTTAATCCTCCATTCTGATTTGAAAAACACCAAGTAGGAAGTATTCAACATCGAATGGAAACCTTTGGTGTTTATTATCATTTTCATGATTTGTCACTTATTGGTATCTATTCGAAAAACGAAGTGATTCACTATTGAATCACTTCGTTCTCGGAGTTCCACACTGCTGTTCAAACTTATTTTTATATTAATTAAGACAAAAAGTCCATTTTAAACAACTGATTAATAGCCACCGTTCCCGTAGTCTGTCGCTACATTAGGATCAACATATTCTGTTTGTTGATTTGGATCAACGTACTGGCCGTTGTCTGTATACGCACTTTGATCTGCACCATAAGTACCATTACCATACACATCTGTTGTCGTTCCAAAATTACCATATTTACTTTGATCGATTGCTTCCATCTCGTCATTTTTAGGCAAACCTAGTTGTGCTCGCAGTTTCGTTTGAACCTCGAACAAGTTTGCAGGATCTAATGCTTGATAGTAAATATCATTTAGATACATATCTTCACCTTGTAATTGTAAAGAATCAACTGTTTTGAACGCTGGCAGATACTTCGCTTGAATATCTATCATATCATCCCAAGTAAGATCAGTTTTTACATTATCACTTACAGCATTTAGGATTTTTTTATACTTAGTGACCCCATCGACGCTAATAACTTTATCAAGAATCTTTTGAACAACTTCACGTTGACGTCTTTGACGACCAATATCGCCTTCCGGGTCTTCCTTACGCATACGCGCATAAGCAACGCCAGTCACGCCATCTAATTTAACATTATCACCCGCAGGTACCGTTACGCCATCTAAAGTGAATTCGAATGGATTATCAACTTCAATTCCACCCACTGCATCAATCAAGTCTTTAAGACCTTTCATATTGATTGATACGTAATGATCAAGAGGGATGTCTAATAGTTCTTCAACTGAATCCATAGCCATTTTTGAACCACCATAAGCAAACGCATGATTCAGTTTATCCCAAGTATCATTTCCAACTAATTCAGTATAGATATCTCGATCCAGACTAATCATGGTCGATTTCTTTTCTTGCGGATTGATTGTTACAACCATTGTAGTATCTGAACGACCTACATCCGCTTCCCGACCAAAGTCACCATTATCAATTCCCATCAATAAAATAGAAAATGGCTCTTGTGCATCGATATTAGCAACAGTCGTCCTTTTCGTCGATGTTCTATCGATAGATTCAAAAACTCCTTGTATCGTAGTATTTGCGTCAGAAGCTATTTTAACACCGTACGCACAAACTCCAGCAACCAAAACTAGTACAACGCTTAAAACACTCAATATTACTTTTTTCCAAATGTTCATAAGACACTTCCTCATTATTTATGCAAAAAATAATTCATGTGCTTCATTTTCTCATAAATTTTACAAAGTCGCAATATTTTCGAGTATTTGGCATGGGAACTTAATGTAAATGTAAAATTAATTACTTTTAAAATCAGAAGGTCTATCTTTTAACAAATCAAATTCATAAGCGATGGCATTTAAAATTCGCTTACTCGCTTCGCCATCTCCATACGGATTAGCTGTTTGAGACATGTTTTTATATAAGTTTGAATCTATTAAAAGTTTTTCAACATTATCGTAAACATTATTTTCATCAGTACCAACTAAAAGTAAAGTACCAGCATCAATTCCTTCTGGTCTTTCAGTTGTATCTCTCAAAACTAGGACTGGAACACCTAAAGACGGTGCCTCCTCTTGAACCCCACCTGAATCTGTAAGAATTAAATAACTGTTATTAGAATAATTTTGAAAATCAATAACATCTAATGGTTCAATAATTTTTATTCTATTTGAAGAAATAAGTGTTTTTTCTGCTAATTCACGAACTTTAGGATTTTTGTGGATTGGAAATATGACTTGAATATCAGAAAAGTTAGTAATCACTCGATTAATTGCTTTAAAAACTTGTTCCATTGGTTTTCCCAAATTCTCTCTTCTATGCATTGTTACCAATATATTTTTCATTTCAGTTGAGTTCTGAAGTAATTCATTCGAGTAATCAGAGTTTATCGTATATTTCATTGCATCAATAGCTGTATTTCCCGTTATATATATATGTTCTTCTTGATGGTTTTCCTTTAGTAAATTCATTTTACTTTGTTTGGTTGGAGCAAAATATACGTCAGAAAGCACATCAGTTAGTTGTCTGTTAACCTCTTCTGGAAAAGGAGACAATTTATTCCAAGTTCTCAACCCCGCCTCAACGTGTCCAATTTTAACTTGATGATAGAATGCCGAAATAGAGGCTGCAAAAGTTGTTGTTGTATCTCCATGAACTAAAATAATATCTGGTTTAGCAACAGGTATTACATCATCTAAAGATTTAATCACTCGTACAGTTATGTCTGATAAAGTTTGCCCATCTTTCATAATATTTAAATCAAAATCAGGTTTTATATCAAAAGTTTCTAAAACTTGATCTAACATTTGTCTATGTTGTGCAGTAACAACTACAATTGATTCGAAACGTTCATCTCCATTTATTTCTTTAATTAATGGTGCCATTTTTATAGCTTCAGGTCTAGTTCCAAAAACAGTCATTATTCTTATCTTTTTCATCATAATCTCCTCTCTACATTTTATAGTTTATAGCCAAAATTAAAAATATTTTGAGTATCTAGCACTACTTTATTTGAAAACATTTCCGTGTGTTCTTGTAGATGAGTATGAGGAACCATTATAACTACTAATTCACAACCATTTATAAATGTTTCAAAGTCCATTTCCTGTGTTTCTATTATAGAACTCTTAATCATTGGATCATATACTTTAAAAGGATCAGAAAAATGTTGTTCCATCAATTCAAATAATTGTAAAGTTGGACTTTCACGAATATCATCTACATCTTTTTTATATGTTAATCCATATATACCTACTTTATTTCTATCAGTTATAGAATTTTCCTGCATTATACTTTTGATTCTTTGCAAAACTAGTTCTGGCATTGATTCATTAATTTCCAATGCTGTAGAAATTAATTTAGTATGTCTAGGATAGTCTCCTACTAAAAACCAAGGATCCACTGGTATACAGTGTCCCCCTACTCCTGGACCAGGAGTTAAAATATTTACTCTTGGATGCATATTAGATATCTTTATAATTTCATGTACATCTAATCCATCATAACGAGCTATTTTAGTTAGTTCATTCGCAAATGCAATATTAACCGCTCTAAATGTATTTTCCACTACTTTAGTCATTTCAGCTGTTCGAATATCTGTACACACTATTTCTCCTATACAAAAACTTGAATAAATATCTTTTACCTTTTGTGCTATTTCAGGAGAATCAGCTCCAATAGTCCGAGAATTATGTTTTAATTCTTGAATCATTTGCCCAGGTAAAATTCGTTCTGGTGCATGAACTAAAAAGATGTCCTTGTTCAGTTCATATTTAGAAGATTCAATCAATGGACGAATATATTTATCAATTGTTCCAGGTGAAACGGTGGACTCAATTACTATTATGGTTTCTTTTGTACATACTTGTAATATTTCTTCAATAGCAGAAATTACATAAGAAGGATCAATTTTTTTATTGTCTTTATCGTAAGGAGTTGGAACTGTCACTATATAAAAATTTGTTTGCTCATATGAATTAGAAAAAGTAATTTTTTGATTTAGTGCTTCTTCAAATAATCCTTCTAAACCAGCCTCTTCAAAAGTCAGTTCTTTATTCTTCAACTTTCCAACAAGTTGCTCATTACAATCTGTTCCTACTACTTGATTACCACTCGCTGCTAAAATTAAAGCAGTCGGTAGCCCAATATACCCTAATCCAATTACATTAATCATTATAAATATTCACTCCAATATCTTTATTAATTTTTCCATATCCTTCTGACTTCAGTTCTCCATCGGGTTCATTATAAAAGAAAGAAAGATTTGAACTATCTTTTATAAGAACTTTTGTCTTATAAAAATAAACTTCTCGAAGAAAAACCGTTTTTTTCCACTTTGCACTAATAATAATTTTTTTTTCTTCATTATTCTTAATATTAATATCAACAAAAAAATTGTCTAAATGAGATTTTACACTAAAAACGTCTAAAAAATCTATTAACGATTCCTTAAAAACTGGCTTAAAATGCACTTTATAAGATCTAAAGTAATTTCTAATTTGAGTTAATGGAGTATAATTAAAACTTCCTTTATCTTGATAAAAATGCTTCCCATTCTCAATATATTCTAGACCAAATATATCATCGTGACAATGTGCTAGTAATTTATTATTATAATTAAATGGAACTCTCAAAAATAATATATCATCATAATTATTCTCTACTCTAATTAATCCAAAATCTTCCCAGTAATTAATATCTTTTAAATTTTCAAAACTCATTTTTATGGTTTTGCTTTTTTTATATATTAGTAATTTGGGATCAAATTCAAACTTTTTTTGACTAAAATGATTCCCTGTAGCTATAGTATTTTTCATTTTTTTTAATGAAAATATTTTTCCATCAGATACTTGTTCAAGTAAACAGGAAAAAAATGTATTTCCATTTGAAGAAAAAATTTGTGTTATTTCTGTAGTATCTAAATAATCCTCTTCAAAAAAAACTTCACTTCCATCATATTTTTCATAATTTATATTTTCTTTTGCTAATAGAATTCCTTTCTTAAACTCTCCTTTCAAATTTATATTAAATAAGTGTCCACTATCATTATCACCAATCTGTATTAATCTACTATTTATGGAACATTTTTTCAAAAAGTCTATTGCAGAAAAAATTTTGTCCATTTCGATTTTTTTTAAATTTTTATGGTTATGCTTAGTAGCTATTGATATCCCAAACAAAATTAATTCTAAAGATAATCTATGGTATGCAGTCGAACATTCATAGATAGTTCCATCACTAGATAACTGCTGATCTAGTTCAATAAAAAATTCACTAAATAGAAATTCCGAAACAGTTGAATCATTTTCCAATCCAAAATATGTTCTTAAAAAAAGTAAGCCTATCAAATTAGATAGGTAATGGTTGCCATTTTTTCCATTCAAATAGTTTAATTCCAAATTATTCAAAATAAATTTATAACAACGATCAAAATATTTATATAACTCTTTATTCTTTTGAATATCGTAGAATAAACTAGTCTTATCAATCCTACTAATATCAATAGCAATTAATTGGTTACAACATCTTATCGATACATCCATTGGACTAGTCCAACAAGGATGATCTTCCTCTAATTTATTTAAGGAAACTATATCATCATAAATTCTTTCATCAATTTCTGCTCTATATCTGCTGTCATGTTGAAAATGCTTAAATATTGCCAATTGAGGTAAATAGTATTGCCTAGATAACTCCCAAATATTTTTTATGTCAATCTTATTTTGTAAATTCTTTTCTGAAATATATAAGCCTGTTGTTATATCTCTATCCCAATCAATAGACTCTATATTGTCATTCGAAAAATGTCCAATATATTTCCAACCACTTCCTAAAATATCAAAATAAAAATCCATATATTTATTACAACACCAACTTAATACTTCATAGTCAATTTCATTTTTCATTTTTTCAATAGAGTTTATATGACTTGTAAATTCTCCAGAAAGACTATTCTTTATATGAAATTTTTTAGATATCTGAATTTTCTCTAAAATTTTATTATATAAATTGAAATCAATGAATTTACTATTCTTTTTTTTTAAACATATCATAGTCTCAATTTTATTCATTTTCCACACTCAATTCTTTAAGATTACTATTATCATTAATCATAGCTAATAATACTAATGCTAATAATAAACCGTACGATGATAAAACAACAAAAATACTAACATTCAAAATCACAAATACTTGAATTAATAAAATACACATATAAACTTTTTCAGATAAATGACTAGTATAAACATCAAAAAAAGAAATTAGTACCGCATATAGTACTGCAATTAGTATCATTCCAACAGCACCATAAGAATAAGCCATACCAAAGCCTCCCGTGTTAGCACTTATATTTTTATTAAAAAAAAGGAGTTCTCCCATCATATATGAAATTCCTTCATCATAAGGATAGTGTGAATACATCCCTAACTTTTGGAAGAAAGAAACAAAAGGAACAATTTTGGGATTTGATGAAAAAAAAGTAAAATAATTGGCACCTAATATAGCAGGTAAAAATACAATTCTTTCAAAAAAGTTACGTAATAAAAACATTCCTAAACTAGTATTGAAAAAAAGTAATTGAAATACACTTAAACCTAAAATATACTTTGGAAATTTAAAAAAAATGTCATTTTTCAAAAAGAAAAAAATTCCTATAGAAACTATCACAAGAAAAAATGCTGCTTTTTGGTTGTCAATACTATATAACATCGCTTGTAATAATAATATGAAAAAAGAAAGTCCATATTTTTTTTGAGCAAATAAGACAAGTATCATAAGAGGAAAAACTATATACATCGCATTGTTTCTTAATAAATCAAAAATCTTCCCAATATTATATTGTCTTGCATTAATTCTTAATTCGTAAATCTCATCAATGTTAAAACTAAAATTGAAATTAAAACTACCATAGCGACCAAATATATAAAATACTGTCAGTGTAAAAAAAACTATCATAACAACTAAAAGGATATATCGTTGCTTTTCATTCCCTATATACAATCGCCTATTACTAAACCACCTTCTGGTCAAAAAAAGAGTGGAAATAAAAACTAACCAAAAAAGATTGAGTGAAAAAAAATACTCAATTGATAAATTCATGGCAAAAAACAAAATACTTTCAGGTATATACCCTAGTAAAAATAATAGTAAAACAAAATAATCAGATGCACTTTTTCTTCCCTTATTAAATCCAACAAATATGAAAATTAATATTAATAGAAAAATTATACAGCTCACTATCATTTTACTATATGACACATCTAGGAAAAAGATTCCTCGGGAAAGCAAAATACTTTGTTGAAAATACTTTGGAAATAATTTTAAAAATACTAACGAAAAAAGAATATATACTAACACACAAATAATAAAGCCATATCTTTTAATTTTTCTTTCTGTCATTTTTCTTCTCCAAATAATCCTATAAATTTAACCGAAACGTTTTTAATATCATATTCTTCTAAATTAATAAACAGAGCATTTTTAAATTCAAAATTTAAAAACTCCCCAAAAAGTTGAAAATCTTTTATATCAGAACTTATAGAAAGAATTGGTCTCTGAGTTAGTCCATAATCAATTAATTTTGAAGGCAACTGATTATTTGTTTTATTTTCAATATTTAAAAGAAAATCCATCTTACTGAGTTCGAATAATAACTGTTCTCGAGGGATTATATCATGTAAGACTAGTTTTCCATCCATCTTTTTCTCATATTTTTTCAAAACATTCTCATAAATAGCACCTTTTTTCAAAGTATAAATATGGAATGTAAAGTTTTTATCCAACAAACTCAAGTATTGCAATATTTTTTCTGGATTTCTAATTTTAGAATAAAACATTCCTGCATATGCAAAGGAAATATTCTCATTTTTTTTATATTTAGCTAACTGCACATCGGCTAAATCAAAACCCTGAGGAATCACTTTAATTTTCTCTGGATTGGTAAATTCTGAAAAGTAATCTACTACATCATCAATTGGAACTACAACATAATCAAATGAAGTGATTATTTTTTTTTGTATGTGTTTAAAATATGGAGCCAATTTTACGTGACTTTTATAGTATGGATCACTCCAATCAGAGATTATTTTACCGCTCCAGTTTACTAAGCTTTTACATTTTTTATGAACCATTCTATGGATATAAAATGGTAATCCTACGGACAAAACTACTGAATAGTCACTAAAGTCTATACTATTAAATATTTTTCTATTAGTATAATAAAATCTCTCTCCAAAAAAATACTCAAATACTGTATTTGCAATCGAAAAATATTTACTTTTTAAGTTACTCGCTTGCTTACCAACTAATTCTGTTTTTGATTGATCAAATTCTGACATTTTAAGTATTTTTTTAGAACTACCAATTACTACATCAACATCATAACCTTTTTTATATAACTCTTGAGCCAATGAAGTAGCTCTAAAAGCTCTTGGAACATTAGTTGGATAAAACCAGTGAGTTACAATTAAAACCTTTTCTTCCATTATAAAACTCCTTTATATACATTCAGTAACACATCTCCACTATAACTAGAATCAAACATATTCGAGTTTAATTCTAATATTTTTCTGTTCCTAAATTTCATCTTACCATTAAAACTATTAAAAATTTTTTCAGCCCAAAACTGTGAAGATTGACTTAAAGAAATTTTTAAAACTTCGTTCGTTATAAAGGCTTCTTCTGGTACAACATCTGAACAAACACAGTAAAGCCCTGTATATTGAGCTTCTACAAGAGCTATTCCTAAACCTTCAAAAAGAGAAGGAAACAAAAAAATATCACTAGCCATCATTAATTTGTTTATATCCTTTCTGGTATTCAAAAAAACAACATTTTTTGTTAGTCCAGTACGTTCAACATAATTTTCATAATGAATTTTCAAAGGACCCTCACCAACACAAATTAAAAATGCTTTGTCATCTAATTTCAAATATTCCTGAAAAACACTTAATATTTTCTTATGATTCTTCTGATTATTAAATCGTCCAACATGAAGAAAAACTACCCTATCATCGATTTTCATGTCTCTTCTATAATCGAATCTAATATTTTTATTAAATAGATATTCTTCGGTTTCTAAAACATTAGGTACTACTGTTCCTTTAGATTGAAAATTTTTACCAAAATATAATTCTCCAGCTTTCTTAGAGCTTGCTAGCTGATAATCTAGTACCTCCCCTACTCCCTTGCATAACAATTTATTTCTAATTCTTCCAATTTTTTTATCTGAAAACTCAGTAGTATGTGCGTGCCCTATGATCTTACAATCATTTCTTTTTACAACCTTATAAAAAAAATTGACCAAGTATAATTCATGAACATGAATTATATCGTACTCTCCAGAAAATTTTTTCAAAGTTTCTATAAAATCAGAATATGATTTTAGACTGGGTTTTCCTATTTTAATTAATTTTCCATCCCAACTGGCTATTTCAAGTGAATAATCAACCTCATCGTCACACCAATACATATAATCGAAAGTTAAATCATACTTATTGAAAAGATATTTATGATATTCAGTTAGTACTTTCATTACCCCACTGTGCTTTCCTATAGAAGAACAAAATTGTAAAATTTTCATTTTTTCCTCAATTCTTTTAAAAGTTTTATTTCATCGACTTGTAAAATCAAACATGATAACATGTACACAATTGCAGCAACACTCACTAATATGAGAAAAGAAATCACACTATTTGAAACTAAAGAATTCACTAAAACAACAACAATTCCCATTATTATACTTGATAAAATAATTTTGTATATGTTCAACATCGGAATCATAAGTGATGTATTAAATTTTGCCCATATAAATCTATAACAACTAACAAATAACTCTGCTATAATATTAGAAATTATTGCACCATAAACACCAATTTTGGGTATTGTGATCATTGCTAATACAACGCTAATACATCCACCAAACAAAACAGAAATAGTATAATCTTTAGTATTTCCCATAGGAATTAAATACTGTCTACTAATTGATACACCCAGTGGCACTATTATCAATAAAATTGATTCCATAGGTAAAATTCTATTTAATTCACCAAAACTATTTCCAAAGAACCATGGTACAAAATTTGAAGCAGTTAGTGCAATTCCAATACAAGCAGGAACGGCTATGAATATTTCAAAACTTAATGATTTTTTTACATATTGGTCAATCGCACTCATATCATTTTTTTTAGATAATAAATTAGACATTTTAGGTAACATCACTAAGTCAATCGTAGTTATAACAGTTATTATAGAACTAATTAAATTCATTGAATTGGTATAATAGCCTACAGAATCAATATCTGAATACAAGCCTAAAAGAGTTCTATTAACCGTCGAATATAATATTATCCCTACCTGAGGAATAAAATACTTAAACGTACCTTTTAGATGCTGCATAACTTCTGCTCTATTCAATAGATTCATGCTAATTGTGCCCAAATTTTCTTTCAAAAAAAACCAAGGAACTATCTGTCCTAGAATATTTCCAATAGCTAATATAAACGCGTACATATATATATCTGAAGGTTTTCTTATTAGCAATACAATACATATAAATACTAATAATTGAGAAAAAAGACTAGATAAACTCGTTTTTTTAAAATCTTCAATTCCCATAAAAAACCAAGAGATATCAAATATAACAGCTAAAATATAAATAGATTGTATAAAAAAAATAGTTTTATATTCGTTAGTAAAAAAAACAACGAAAAATAAATATGCAACTAAACATAAAAAAGTTGTTATAAATTTCATGAAAAAAATATTAAAAAAAGTACTTGTTAAATTATCATGATCCTTACTTCTAGCAATTTCTCTATTGCCATATAAACTTATGCCTAGAGAAGAGACCAAAACAAAATATTGTACAATTGAATTGGTATATGAATTCAATCCAATTCCTCCAGCTCCCAAAGCTTTAGATGCAATAGGAATAGATATAATGGGAACTGCGATTTTAATCATTTGAAACAAAAGTTGGTACATGTAGTTATAGAAAGTTTTTTTCATTTTATTTCTCCAAATATTTAATTACTGTATAATATATGTATCTTAAAAACAAAATTTTTTTCTTTAAAATAGATTTATTTTTTTGGTTAAAAATTATTTCCCTAGTCCAAAAAAAGGTTTGAAATTTATTTGAAGATTTAGATTTTTTTGCTTTCGTATACATTGAAAGACTCCGATTCAAATAAAAAACACTGTTATTGTTTGATAAAATATTTAACCATGTGGCGTAATCTTCATGATTAATTTCTGGCATCAAAAACTCTTTCATAACAGAACTCTTAATCATAACCGTTAAACAACCTATAAAATTTGTTTTTAGTAAATCATTATAGTCATATGTACCTTCTTTTTTATTCATACTACGAATTAAATTGTTTTTTTCATCTACCACGGTATATGCGGTACAAGAAAATTCAATATTTTTTTGTACCATTACTGTAAGTTGTATTTCAAGTTTATCTGGTTTCCAGCAATCATCACTGTCTAAAAAAGCAATATAGTCTCCTTTAGATGCAACTATTCCTTCATTTCTAGAAAAGGCAATACCTTTATTTTTTTCCCTAGAAATTAATTTAATTTTTTCTTCTTCCTCACAATATTGTTTTACAATATGTTCTGTTAAATCTCGACTACCATCATTAATTATTATCAATTCCCAATTTTTATATGTCTGATTAATCACACATTCTATGGCTCTTACAATTTTATTTTCCGCATTATATGCAGGCATTATCACAGAGATTAGTACATCATCTATCAATCTACTATTTCACTCCTCACTATTTTCATTGAAGTTATAAAATCAATAAATTCAATATTCTTTTTACTTTGATTTCTCCAAATGCCAAATCTCTAAATATTTTTTTGTGAAAGTGTTTAATTTGTTTAAACATCTAAAAAATAGATAGTCTTATTTTTTTAACAAAATTCTTCAATTATTATTCTTTGTAAATTCCTTAACCAAATGAGTAGTACAAATACATTGTTTACTTTGAATATCGAAAATGCCTCTATTTCTTCAAAAAATCACTTTGTAAATGAACAAATTTGAATTTTCTATATAAATCAGTGACCTTTTATTGTCTATATCATGAAATATAGAACTATATAAAGCCAACTTTCTCAGCCATTCATGATTTCGATGCTCTATAAAAATTCCCTACTTATCATTTTAAATGTCGCAACTACACTTACAAATTCTTTGTTCTCAATTAAATTTAAATATTGCTTAAATAATAACTTTAGTTTCTCCTATAAATTTATTGGTATAGTTTTGTATTATTTGGGATATTTTCTGAATTCACAAGAAAGGTGTTCATTAAGTTGATACAAACGAGTTGTTTCACATCGTATTTTCCGACTCCTGAATGCTAAGTTCAAAATCAGTAACTTGATACTCCATTTTTATATTATTATAAATAGTATCTGGAGAACCCACCATACTTCTATCATAGATAAGCGTTCCAAAAACTTTTGAAAAAGTATTATTCAGCTTTGCGAGCAAATGAATTATGCCCGAAAAACCAGAAAGTAACCAAATAGTTCTACCATTCACCTTTCCAATAACAAAAAAAAGATTAGAGGTATTAACATATTCTCTATTTTGCGGATGAAATACTCCAGATAAATTATTATCGATTAATAATTTGACAAAACAATGCAAATTTTCAATATATAACATGCTCCTTTGATTATCTACCTTAGGGAAAATTAATATTTTTTTTGCCAATCTCGATAATCTAGTATAATTTCCAGTAGCGTCCTTTCCATAAATCATTGGAGGTCTTAGAATGCTAACAATAAATTTTTGATCACCTAGTTCTTCAAGTGCTTCTTCTGCTTGAAGTTTTGATTTTCCGTAAGGTGTAATGGGTTTCTTTTTAGTTTTTGAAGAAATTATTCCTTTATCAATTCCAAATACTGACATCGTACTAAAGAAAATAAACTGCTTAACTCCGTCTTGTTTTGCTTTTTTGGCAACCTCTAATGTCAAATCTCTATTTACTTGATAATACAGTTGCTCATTTTTTTCTTTCACATGAACAATTGCAGCTAAATGAATAATAATATTGTACTCTGTAAAATCATATTCCTTCCAACTTGGATCTCTCATATCTAACGTATCAATTTGATAGTCATCACCAAATTGTTTCATCCACTCTTCAAAAGAAGTTCCAATATAGCTTCTAGCTCCAGTAATTAGTATTTTTTTCATAATTACCTTTCATCTACCTTTTTATTTATACTTCCAGTTCCACCTTCAACAACGCCGGATGTTTTAAAAACTGCAGTAATCGTACCGACAAAACATTTCATATCCATCCAAGGCGTTATATGGTCTATATAATGGCCATCTAAACTTGCCTTAACCGAAATCTCTAATTCATCACGACCATTGATTTGCGCCCAACCTGTTAGTCCAGGACGAACATCGTTTGCACCATACTTCTCTCTTTCTTCAATCAAATCTTCTTGATTCCATAGGCAAGGTCGAGGCCCAATCACAGCCATATCTCCTTTTAAAATATTAATTAACTGTGGCAGTTCATCTAAGCTAGTTTTCCTTAAGATTTTCCCAACTTTTGTAATATAATAATCTGGATTATCCAATAAATGTGTAGGCATTTCTTTCGGTGTATCAATTCTCATTGTACGAAATTTGTAAATATTAAAGTATGTCTTATTTTTACCAACTCGCTTTTGAGTAAATAAAACAGGGCCTTTGGAATCTAAACGAATGGCAACGATTATGATCAAAAAAACGGGTGACAATACAATTAACCCAAGTAATGACAAAATAAAATCTATAGGTCGTTTCAAATAATTTTTATACATTTATTTAGTCTCCCCTATTTACTAGAATCATTGGCAAATTTTACTAGTTCTTCCCCTAGTTGTTTTTCATTTGTAGGCAATTGACCTAAAAACGATTGAATTTTTTCTAAGGTAAATCCATTAACATTCCCAATAAAAATTTTGTCAAACACTTGTTTCGGATTTTTTTCCTTACTCACTAATAATTCTTCATATAATTTTTCGCCAGGACGAATACCTGTTTCAATGATTTTGATGTCATTTTCCGTATATCCGCTGAGTTTAATCATATTGATTGCCAAGTCATAAATTTTGACTGGTTCTCCCATATCCAAAATAAATATCTCCCCACCATTAGCTAATGAACCTGCTTGGATTACTAAACGACTGGCTTCAGGAATTGTCATAAAATAGCGTGTCATGCGAAAATCAGTAATAGTGATTGGACCACCCGCTTTGATTTGTTCTTGAAAAACAGGAATCACACTTCCACGACTTCCCAAAACATTCCCAAAACGGACTGCACAAAACTTTGTTTTTCCCTCTTCATTCATCCCTGTCACAATCATTTCAGCCACACGCTTAGTAGCTCCCATAACATTAGGAGGGTTCACTGCTTTATCGGTTGAGACCATAACAAACGTCTCAACGTTTGCTTTTTTAGCGGCTCTTGCTACATTTAATGTACCATAGATATTATTTTTAAGCGCCTCTTTAGGATTACATTCCATTAAAGGAACGTGTTTATGAGCTGCAGCATGGTAAACGATATCTGGATGATACTGTTCCATCACCTGCTGAATTCTTTTTTCATCTTGAATATCAGCAATAATTGGAATCAAATCTATTTTTTGGTTTTTAGCTAATTTTTTTAGCTCTTTTTCAATTAGATAGATAGAATTTTCACCGTGACCTAACAATAGTAATTGTTTCGGGGTAAATTTTAGTAATTGACGACAAATTTCAGAACCAATTGAGCCACCGGCACCTGTAATCAAAATCGTTTTATTGCTGATTTTATCTACTAATTGCACCATGTCTAGTTTGACTTCTTTACGCCCAAGTAAATCGACAACATCAATATTTTTTAGTCTAGATATCGTAATATTACCACTAGCAACTTCTTCTAATGCAGGCATTGAATTAATCGGTAATCCTAGTGGTGTAATGATATTTAGAAGATGTTCCAATTCTTCTTTTTTGATAGAAGGAACTGCTAACGTCAGCATCTCAATATTGAATTCCTCCACTAGTTTAGGAATATCTTCTGAACTTCCCAATACACGAATTCCTGATAAATAAGTATGGAATTTATCTTTTGAATCATCAATAAAACCAACAACATCGATATCTCCATTGGTTGTTGAATTCACTAATGAACTTAACAAGATTCGTCCAGCTTCTCCTGCTCCAATGATTAAGGTCTTTTTGGCATTTGAGTTCAAAGATTTATTTTTCTTTTCAACTATTAAGCGCCAACACAACCGACTTGAAATAATAAAGAATGTCGTCAACAAGTAAGTTAATAAAACAAAACGACGACTATGTACATCGTCCATGAAAAATAATACAATAAATTCAATCATGGCCGAAAACGAAGTTGCTCCAAAAATAGCAATGATTTCGCTTAAATTAGTATAACGATTGATTCTCGTAAATACTTTAAAAATAAACCCAAATACAATATATACGATTAGTTGCAAGCTTACCGCTGTTAACAAAAAATCTTTATCCATGCTTACATATGGCAACATATATATATATGAAAAGAGATTCGCTATCAATATGACGAGCGAATCAAGACATAGTAATACCAACACTTTTGTCTTTCTTGACATTTCCTCCCCAACTTTCTAAAACAATCCAAACTTTCTTTTCTTGATTTCTTCAAATTCAAGTGTTTTTGTATCTTCCCCATTCATAATATTTCGGGCGGTTTGTTGCATAAAAGAAACAACTTCTGCCCCTTGATCCTTTTCGATTGCTGCATAAGCTTTTTTCATGAAAAAACCTCTTTTTTCTACATTATGTGCATCCGAAGCCATCATATGAATCATATTATGGGATACCATTAATTTTGCTGTTTTTTCAATTTTTTTACCAAAAATACCAACATAACTAGGGGCGGTCAATTGAGTCAACACGCCCATTTGTAAAAAAGGAATCAATCGATTAGGATCTTCGATAAACTTATTATTTCGTTCAGGATGAACAATGATTGGTGTCTTCCCTTGGCTTAACAACTCAAACATAACCGTTTCAGCATAAAGTGGAATTTCGGCAGTCGGAAATTCAATCAAAATATAGCGATTCGATAAATCAGCAAATAAAATTTCATTATTTTGTATTTGGGTTAATAAATCCCCACTAATCCGAACTTCTTGTCCTTCAAATAAACTTAATGCAATTCCTTGTTCATCTAATGCTTTTTGAAGCGTAGCAACCTGTGAAATTACTTCTTCAGGCGGATTCGTATACCTTCCATTATTATGATGTGGCGTACAAAGAATATGAGTAATTCCTTGATCAACAGCCATTTGAGCCATTGCTAAAGAATCTTGCATCGTTTGTGCACCATCATCAATCCCTGGTAAAATATGGCAATGTAAATCAATCATAAGCAACTGTCCTTTTCTAAGCTAAACGCCGTAGTAATATCCTTGATCAGCAACATTTCTAGCACCATTATAAATAACGCCTAAAACATTCGCATCTACCATCTTTAATAATTCTTTGGCTTTTAATAAAGAGTCTCTTTTGGAAACATTTTCTCGGATTACCATTAAAGTTCCATCTGCTTTAGAAGCCAAAATTTGAGCATCTGTCACTGCTACAACTGGTGGCATATCAAAAATCACTAAATCATATTGTTTTCTTAGTTCCACTAGTAATTCTTCCATTCTCGCAGAAGATAGTAACTCTGATGGATTTGGTGGCTTTGGCCCGCTTGATAGTATGGATAAGTTTGTGATTCCGGAAGACTGAATCACTTGATGCAGCAATGTTTCACGACTTCCCAACAAGGTACTTAATCCAAAAGCATTAGGAATCGCAAATGTTTTAGAAACAGTTGGTTTTCTCATATCTGCATCTACCAACAAAACTTTTTTTCCTGAATTAGCAAATACAACCGCTAAATTAGCAGAGGAAGTCGATTTTCCTTCACTAGGTCCTGAAGAAGTAATGACTAATGTCTTTAAATCTCTATCTACCATTGAATATTGAATATTCGTACGAATCGTTCGATATTGCTCTGAAATTGGTGAAGATTTATCGGCAACTGTAATTAAACTGACCGCACTTGTTGACTGCTTTTTATCTTTTTTATGTTTTGACTTATTTGACATTTTTTACTCCTTATACTTTCGGTCGTGTTCTACGTGATAATGTAGAATCTTCCGTTGAGTTATTTTCTGTATCATCGATGATTTGAGTTGGGCTGGTTCGAACTAATTTTGCATTCAATTCTTTCGCACTCATATTCGGGACAATCCCTAATACAGTAAAGCCAAGTTCTTCAGAAACAAACCGGTCATCCTTAATCGTCTTATCAAATAATTCTAGAACAAATGCTAAACCTACCCCAACAACTAATCCTAGGGCCACACCTATCAATAAGTTCAATTTATTATTAGGTGATACTTGCTTATAACTCGCAACAGCAGCAGAAATAATCGATATTTCATCTACACTTAAAATATTTTTGGCTTTCTCTTGAAATACTAGTGCCGCTTGATTGGCAATATTTTGAACCAATTCTGGTTGTGTCCCTTTAGAAACAATTGAAAACATTTGAGAGTTTGGTGATTGAACGACCTCTAGACTACCTCTAATATCACCAACAGAAAGGTCATTGTTGTACTCTTCCTTCATTCTCTTTTTTACTTCATTCATTACCGTATCACTAGTAATCAAATCTTTATACGTATTAATCATCTGCAAATTAGCATTAATATCATTTACATTAGATGTTTCGCTCTGTGGTAAACGAACGATCAACTGTGCTTGTGAACTAAATTTAGGTGTGATAATAAAAAATGTGACAATACCTGCTACCCCAACCCCTAAAAACATACTAACAATAATTAAGCCAATACGTTTTTTTAAAATTTTAAATAATTCCTGTAAACTAATTGTTTCTTCCATGTTCTCCTCCGTCTATACAATAGTACTAAATAATTATAAGTTTTAGATGTACGAAACACAACCCTTTTTGCAAATTGATTTCGCTATTTTTTACTTCCAATCATTTCAATTGATATTTTTTTCATTATTTTCAGTTATTTATTTCATCTATTACCCAAATTTTTTTTATTCTATGACAACTTCTTCAACTTGGTTTGGCTCTTCATCGACTGTTACTTCTGGAACAACGGCTGGATCTGGAGCAACTGGTTCAACTAAAAGCGAATGGATAGCATCTAATTTCGTAAGTAACTCGGTTCGCATTTGTTCATTCTTTATTGCTTGGGCTTGTTCCACTAAAGTTAAATAGGTTTCCAGGGTTGCTGAAGCGGCTAACTGCTCTCCATCCATTTGCCCTTCAATTGATTTTTTTAGCGTCATATATTGTGAGAGCTGCGTTTGAGCATCTGTCAAAAAGCGGTCCATTGCTTCGCGCCATGCTCCTTGTTTTTTATAGATTAAAGGTCGGATTTGTTCGATTTGGTCCATTGTCAGACTTTCATTTATCACGTTATTCCCTTCATCCACTTGCCAATTTGTTGGCGCTTGGAGAAATAATGTCGCAATTTTAGTTTGACTTTCCTGTTTTACAGTTAAGTCATTTAATTTCTCAACAATATCTGTTTTTAATGAAGTCAATTTTTCACTTTTCTTAAGTAAAGTTTCTGAAAAATCTGTCTGCTTCAAATCAAAATCCTCTGGTGTTGTTTTTACGATAGTCACTGAATTAAGTAATGTCTCTAATTCATTTAAATCTATGTCTGCTTTGATAAATTCATGCGTATCATCTAAATAGTACTCATTCACTTGTTGTTGTATACTTTCCAGTCTTGTCGTTTCGTCTGCAAAGGTGCTCTCCGCATTTGCAATCTTATCTTGATTCCCTTGTTTCCTTTGGTAATTTAGACCAAAAATACAAATAATGATTGAGCTTATAATAATAACAATTGAAATTACCCATTTTAGCGTAATTCTTATATTCATCTCTTTCCTCCTACCGATACTTTCTTACTTAGTAACCAAACAAGTTATGTCTGTTTAATTTTTGCTAAAAAAGAATTGTAATCAGCTTGTTCTTTCGTTTCACGGCTACTTATTTTTGCGAATTCAGCAGCTATAAAAGTAGCTAAATCCCCTTGCAATTCATGTGTCACCGTTGCATTACCAATCAATTCCATCCAATAACCATTATCGCCATCTTCATGAACGACCGTTTTTACCATTCCACCAGTATTTTTCACCGTGATTGTCTCATAAAAAGCGCCACCTTTTAACAAAGTATACATTAAGCTACTTGCACACATAGCCGTTCCACAAGCACTAGTAAAACCAACTCCGCGTTCATACGTTCGAACAAATAATTGATTGTTCCCTAAGACTTCAACAAAGCTTACATTTATTCCATCTGGAAATAATGGGTTTTTAGAATTAACCGTTAAAGCAATACGCTCAAATTCATCGCTATGTAACAATTGGTGATCAACAAAAGAAATCAGATGTGGATTAGGAACAGCGACTGCAGAAAATTTTAACGTATCCGATAACTCTGGTATCACTTCATCTATGATACGATTATTTCTAGTCTGCATTGGAATAGCTTCAGCATCAAAACTAACAGGGGATATTTCTACCTGATAAGTAGCAACACCTTCTCCTAAACTATGCGCTCTCCTCACTTTTAAATCGGCAAACATCGTTTCAACTGTAAAATATTCTTTATTGTATTTTTCAGCTAAATATCTTGCGACTGTTCGTAACCCATTCCCGCACATACTCGCTTCACTACCATCACTATTGATCACACGCATTTTAGCTAAAGAAGTTCCTTTAACAACTTCTTGAATCAATAAAATTCCATCCGCTCCACCAAGTAATCCATTTGCTCGATCACATAAACTTTTTCTTAATTGATCTATTTCACTTTTAGTTAGCGGTCGTTCTAACAAGGTTTCATCAATTAAAAAAAAATCATTCTCTGAGCCATGTACTTTTTGCATTGTTAGGTTCATTCTAAAACTCCTCCATATTTTTTACACACATATATACATTATGCCATAAACAAAAAGAGGAAAACAGCATAAATTACCGTTTTCCTCAAAAAGATGCATATTATTCTACTTATTTAGCAAAATCAAAGTTTTTATTCGCTTGATCCCAATTTACTAAGCTCCAAAAAGCATCAATATATTCAGGACGAACATTTTTGTATTTTAAGTAGTAGGCATGTTCCCACACGTCTAAACCTAAAACTGGGGTTTTTCCTTCCATTAAAGGAGAATCTTGGTTCGCCGTAGAAACTACTTTTAATTTGCCGTCTTCTACAATTACCCAAGCCCAACCAGATCCAAAACGACCTGTAGCTGCTGCTTTAAATTCTTCTTTTAATTTATCAAAGCTACCAAAAGAAGCATCAATCGCTTCTTTTAATGCGCCTGTAGGTTCTCCTCCTGCATTAGGGGCAAGAATTTCCCAGAAGAAGGTGTGGTTAGCATGTCCGCCACCATTGTTGCGTACTGCTACACGAATATCTTCAGGTAAACCATCTATATCTGCAATTAGTTCTTCTACTGTTTTTTCGCCAAGCTCTGGGTGTTTATCAATTGCAGCATTTAAGTTTGTCACATACGTGTTGTGATGTTTGTCATGATGTAAGTGCATTGTCTCTACATCAATTGCTGGCTCCAAAGCGTCATAAGCATAAGGTAAATCTGGTAATGTGTAAGTCATTAAAAATCCCTCCAAGTTTTTTTGAGTAAAATCCTTCATACATTTATTATAGTAACAGAACTCCCCAAAGTCTTCAAAAAAATTGCTTATGTTTTTTTATTCTTGCATGCCTTGTGTTTCTAGACTAACTCAGCTAAAATGACCAGTGTACTTAATTCTATTCTAGATTAGGAGAAATCTCATGAATTCACTTACTTTATTTAAAAATTCTTTTTATCATTTTCAGTCACTTAAATCGGCTAAAAAAACGGCTTTTTGGAAAGTTATTCTATATATTTTTTTTCTTAGTTTTATTCTAAGTCTACCATTGATTAAACAAGGTGTTACTATTTTGAATGGACTTAAACAAGAAGGAACTAAAATCGCCGAAAAACTACCAGATTTTTCAATAACTGATGGCAAAATGGAAACCAAAGAAAATACCCAAGGCTTTATTTATCAAACCAATTCAGTTATTTTCACCTTTGACCCTGAAGGAAAACGCTCAACTAGCGACATAGCCGCAGATACAATTGGTAATACGATTGGTTTCGCCCTACTAAAAGACAAACTGTTGCTTTCATTCCCTACAGCAGGCGCAGATATCGCAACTGCAGTATTCGGGAGTGATCAATTTGAAATTCCATATTCAAACGGTACTTTGGATGGTTTAAATAATAGAAAAATACAAGAAACTTTCTCTGATTCAACTCTACCTATTTGGGTAAAAGCAGTACTCTTTCTATTGATTCTTTACCCAACCTTTATTAATTTGGTTATTAACTTGTTTTTGATTGTTATTGGAGCAAATCTTTACAGTAAAATGAAAGCTTATCCCTATCGGCTTTTTGATTGCTTAAAAATCGTCACTTACTGTATGACGTTACCAGTTTT
Source organism: Enterococcus sp. LJL99 (assembly GCF_054871725.1). Lineage (NCBI taxonomy): Bacteria > Bacillati > Bacillota > Bacilli > Lactobacillales > Enterococcaceae > Enterococcus > Enterococcus sp. LJL99. The sequence goes on along the minus strand of NZ_JBTXLT010000014.1, from coordinate 23,726 downwards.
CCTTAGCAGTGCTATTCGTTTTGTTAATCCTTCATTTAATGACAATACACTAATCGTTTTTATTTCTTTAGTCATCTTCTTCTTTGCTGTTCGTGATGAGAATACACCGAAAAAGACAATAATTTAAGAGAATCTTATATTTTTCTTACGAGCTACTATCATTTATTATGTGGTAAGATATAGATTGAATTAAATAGCTTTATTACCGAAAAAAATGATTCAGAATAACATGAGGAGAGAATTCATTATGGGAAAAATGACTCACCGTAAAAATACACGTCCAGTCAAAGTTGGAAATTTAACTATTGGCGGTAGTGACGAACTAATTATCCAAAGTATGTGTACAACTAAAACGCATGATGTATCAGCAACCGTTGCTCAAATCAAACAACTTGAAGAAGCAGGTTGTCAAATTGTTCGTGTAGCAGTTCCAGATGAAGAAGCAGCGAATGCGCTTCGTGAAATCAAAGAACAAATTAAGATTCCTTTAGTTGCAGATATTCATTTTGATTATCGCTTAGCTTTAAAGGCTATTGAGCAAGGAGTCGATAAAATCCGTATCAACCCTGGGAATATCGGACGAAAAGATCGGGTTGAAAAAGTAGTAGCTGCCTGTAAAGAAAAAGGTATTCCCATTCGCATTGGTGTTAATGCTGGTTCGTTAGAAAAGAAATTTTTACAACAATATGGCTATCCAACTGCAGAAGCTATGGTTGCCAGTGCTGTTGAGCATATCAAAATCTTAGAAGACTTGGATTTCTATGATATTATTGTCTCTTTAAAAGCTAGTGATGTGACACTTGCTATTGAAGCCTATACTTTAGCGGCCGAAACATTTGACTATCCATTACATCTTGGTATCACAGAGGCTGGTACAAAGTTTTCTGGCGGGATGAAATCTGCTGCTGGCTTAGGCGCCCTTCTTTCTAGAGGAATCGGCAATACTTGTCGTGTCTCTTTATCAGCTGATCCAGTTGAAGAAATTAAAGTAGCAAAAGAAGTTTTAAAGGCTTTTGGTTTAGCCAGTAATGCTGCTACCTTAATCTCTTGTCCTACTTGCGGACGAATTGAAATTGATTTAATTCCAATCGCAAATGAAATTGAGGAATATATTGAAAAAATCAAAGCACCAATTAAAGTAGCTGTTCTTGGCTGTGCGGTCAATGGACCTGGTGAAGCTAGAGAAGCGGATATCGGGATTGCTGGCGGGAATGGAAAAGGGATGCTTTTCAAAAAAGGCAAAATTATCCGAACTGTTCCAGAAGAAATCATGGTAGATGAACTAAAAAAAGAAGTGGATTTATTGGCTGCTGCTTATGCTCGTGGCGAAGAAATCTAATGATTGCATTTTAAGTAATGTCTGAAACAAAAAATAGTTAATTTCTAAATCGTCTGTAGAACAAGCGACAAATCATTGTTTGATACAATCTTTCAATGCTTTGTCGCTTTTTTACGCTAAATCGTTCATTTTTAAGTTTTGATTCAAACGCTTTTTAATTTCCACTATTTTTTGTTACAATGTTGAATCAAGGAGGAGTGACGAATGGACAAACCTATTATTTATATTCACGAATCATTTACTGATACACATATTCAAGAAATAAAAGAGGCTGCACCACACTATCTAGTAATCGCATCTGAAGCGGAACTTGCTCAAATCAACCAGGATACCATTCAAATTATGTTAGGCTGGGATAAAGCATTGGGTAGCGAGCTTCTTGATTCTCCAACTAGCCAATTAAAATGGGTTCAATCGATTTCAGCAGGAGTAGATAGTTACGATCTTGTGAACTTTCAAAAAAAAGGAATTTTACTATCTAACGGTAGCGGGATTCACAGTATATCGATTGCAGAACATGTTTTAGGTGTTTTATTAACTGAAACACGGGGCATTCGGAGAAGTATCCAACAGCAGCAAGTTCATTCTTGGAATCAAAATTCTATTTCTTATCAACAGTTATCTGGTCAAAAAATGCTCATTGTTGGAACTGGACAAATTGGTCAGCAACTGGCTCATTTTGCTCAAGGTCTTGGGCTTCAAACTTACGGCATAAATACTACAGGACATGCTACTACTGGCTTTATTGAATGCTATTCTCAGGAAAAATTAAGTCGAATCGTAAAGGAAATGGATATTATCGTTAATATTCTTCCTCTTACAGAATATACATATCATTTATATGATAGTGATTTATTCAATGCAATGAAGAAAGGCGCTATTTTTGTCAACGTTGGTAGAGGTCCTTCTGTAAAAACAGAGGATTTAATTGCAGCCTTACTAACTGAACAAATTAAATTTGCTGCACTAGATGTTTTTGAAGAGGAACCGCTCCCTGAAAACAGTCCTTTATGGAAAATGGATAATGTTCTCATTACCCCACATATTTCTGGTGCGACGCCTAAATTCAAAACAAAATTATTGGCAATCTTTCTTCCTAATTTGAAAAGTTTCATTGAAACTGGCACACTAGTAAAAAATGAAATTTCTTTTGATAAAGGGTATTAATTAATGATTTACTTAAGAAATAGACATAATTACCCTCGATAAATACTTCCCGTTTTCTCAACTCTACTAAATTTAAAAAGAAACAATTCGCTCAAATATAATTGATTTTGCGAATTGTTTCTTTTTAACTGTTCAGTAGACTATAAGAAATCTATTTTTATTTATCTATATCTTGCTCCGTTTCTTTTACTATATAAATAGGACGCTTTTTAGTTTCCAAAAATATTTTACCGATATATTTCCCAATGATTCCTAGACACATTAATTGTAGGCCACCTACGAAAAGTATAATAGAAACCAGTGAAGGCCATCCTGTAGTTGGATCTCCATAAATGATTGTTCTGAAAAAAATCACAATCATTGCAATCACAGAACCAACGCAAGAAAGTGCACCAACATAAGATGCAATATTTAATGGCGCTTCAGAAAAATTAACAATTCCATCAATTGAATAACTTAGTAATTTCCAAAAAGACCAAGAAGTTTCGCCAGCAACTCTTTCACGATTTTCATAGGAAAGGTATTTTGTTTCAAAACCAACCCAACTAAAAATTCCTTTAGAGAAACGATTATACTCAGTTAATTCTAAAATAGCATCAACCATTTGTCGTGTCATTAACCGAAAATCTCTCGCTCCATCCACCATTTCTGTATCACCGATTTTATTCACTAGTTTATAAAACATTCGCGCAAAAAAACTACGAATAGCCGGTTCTCCTTCACGGTCTGCACGTCGAGTTCCAACGCAGTCTAATCCTTCTTCTTCAATCATTTGAATCATTTGCGGCAATAATTCAGGCGGATCTTGTAAATCAACATCCATAACTGTTACTAAACGACCTTGTGCCTCTTTCAATCCTGCGTATAAACCTGCTTCTTTTCCAAAATTTCTCGAAAAAGATAAATATCTGACTTTTTCAGGGTTTTCTCTATGCAATTTTCTCAATACTAATAATGTATTATCTTTCGAACCATCATTTACAAATATATATTCAATAGATTCATTAATATTATTGCTGACTTTTTCAACTTCTTCAAAAAATAAAGGAATAGAATCCTCTTCATTGTAACAAGGTACCACAATCGATAACATAACTTTCCTCCAAAATATTCTATTGCTAATTATATCACATTATCAGATGTTTTCTAGAATAATCTTAAAATACTGTTCATTCTTTTAATTTTCTCTAACCATCTATCATACAAAAAAGTAAGTGAGACAAAAGTAAAGAACACTTTTGTTTTATGTCCTAAAAACAAATAAAAGGTGGGAGCAAAAGCAATTCCTACGGAAATAAGCGACAAATCACGAAAATTTGAAAAACAATTTTCGTGATTTGTCGCTTATTTCTTGGAGTTAAACACTTCTGTCCCAACCTCCATTTATCTTATCCGTTTATTTACTTGTTATTTCGCCAAATCTTCCTGATTTTTTGTAAAAAAGTATTTCGGTTCATCGTTTACCTCATCATAATCGACCGTTAAATCATAACCATTAAAAAACCAATCATCGGTTTCTTCAATAAAATAAGGAACCCCATTCAGTACTTCTTTTATTAGTGGTTGCTCGGGTTGTTCTACTGACATAGCAATTGAAAAACCATCATGGACTTCAGTTTTCCCATATATTTTACCGAAAAAACGAATCCCATTATCAGAGCTGGCCCCAACTTCTTTTTCAAACCATTCTTGTGCTTTAGGTGTAACTGTTAATTGCATCATTCATTCCTCCTAACTCTTCTTCATTGTAGCATAGAGTTAGGAAGTAAAAGAACGAACATGCTCAAATTCATTCGTTCATTTTTTCATCTAGAATTTCAACATCGTCTGTTTCACCAATTACTAAAAGATTATCATTCTCTCGAACAATCTCCTCAGCTGTTGGTGAAGCAATCACTTGCGATTTAGATCGGCGAATAGCAACAACAGTTAGCCCAAATCGTTGGCGAAAATTCAATTCTTCCAAAGTTTTTCCATAAAATTTTGGATTCGACACACGAACTTCTGCTAGAGAAAATTCATTGGATAGTTCAATATAATCTAAAATATTTTTAGAAACTAATTTATGCGCAATACGAATCCCCATATCTCTTTCGGGATGTACAACCAAATCGGCCCCAATTTTTTCAAGGACCCTAGCATGATAAGGATTGACCGCTTTTGCTAGCACATTAGGTACACCCATTTCTTTTACCATTAACGTAACTAAAATACTGGCTTGAATATCCTCGCCAATTGCAACAACAACATTATCAAAATTACGAATTCCCAATGACCGCAACGTCATTTCATCTTGGGCATTCGCCACAACTGCATGCGTAGCAATATTCATATATTCATTCACTTTGTCTTCATCGTTATCAATTGCTAAAACTTCTTGCCCAGATTCAATCAGCGTCTGACAAATACTACCGCCAAATCGCCCTAAACCAATAACTGCAAAATTTTTTTTCATTTTTTCTCTCGTTTCTTTAATCTACTAGTTTATTTAAAAGTATATCAAAATAAATTACATTCGTCTAAAAACTATAAAAAAAATTCAGTGTTCGGTCTATTTTCTATTGATTGAAATAAACCACAAATCGCAAAAATCGACTAAATACTAAAAACCAATAGATTCTTGTGTATTTCTTCTTATTTTTTATGATTTGTGGTTTATTTTATTTCGCTAATCCATGCTGAAAAGCATAAATAGCCGCTTGTGTCCGGTCTTCAACATCTAATTTCGCTAATATATTTGATACATGGGTTTTAACTGTTTTCAACGTAATAAACAAGTCATCCGCAATTTCTTGATTGCTTTTTCCTTTAGAAATCAACATCAGAATTTCATTCTCTCTGTTTGTTAAATCTTCATGCAAAACAGGCTCTTGTTTTTTTGTTAAGCGTTCCATCATTTTTGTGGTAACTTCTGGTTCTAAGACACGCTCACCTTTAAATGTCGCACGAATCGCATTCGCAATTTCATGCGCAGTAGAAGTTTTTAATAAATAACCAGCAGCCCCAGCTTCGATTGCTGGATAAACTTTTTCGTCATCGATAAAGCTTGTAACAATAATGATTTTAGCTTCTGGCCAATCTTTTAAGATTAATTTTGTTGATTCGATTCCATCCATGACATCCATGACCAAATCCATCAAGATAACATCTGGACGCAATTCCAGCGCTTTATCATAACCAATTTGACCATTTTCAGCTTCGCCAACTACTTCAATATCTTCTTGAATAGATAAATAGGAGGATACACCCAATCTTACCATCTCATGGTCATCCACTAACATCACTTTGATCATTCTTTTACTTCCTCCTTGATTACAGGTACTTTGATTTCAACACTTGTCCCTTGCCCTTTGAAACTAATAATTTTTACTAGCCCGCCCATTCCAGCGACTCGTTCACGAATATTTTTCAAGCCATAACTTCCTGCTTTATTTTCATGTTCATTCATATCAAAACCAACACCGTCATCTACAATACGCAATAAAACATTTTTATCTACTTGGTGTAAGTATACTTCTAACTCTTTGGCTTTTGCATGTCGTAATGTATTTGAAAGTAATTCCTGCACAATTCGAAAAAGATGGTCTTCAATACTATTATTCAAATCAACATCTTCGATATCCCAAGTCAATTCAATCTTGATTTTTGTTTGTAACTCTCGTAATAATTGCTCAATCCCTTGACGTAAGCTTTTCCCTTCCAAGCTTACAGGTCGTAAATGTAATAAAAGCGCACGCATTTCGGATTGTGAAGCATTGATGATATCTGTGACCAAAACCAGTTGCTTTTGAAAAGGACTTGGTGTTTCAGATTTTTGCGCTTGTTCATTCAACGCAGATAACATCATCATTGCCGCAAAAAGTTGCTGGCTGACTGAATCATGAAGTTCTCTAGCTAATCGGTGACGCTCTGCTTCCAATATTTCCTCTTTTGTTTCTCCATCCATCACTTGTGGTCGACTATTTACTAATTGTAATTCTTTAGACATATCCAATAGTTTTGTGCGAATCGATAAGATATCACGATCAATCTCGCCAATATATTGATCACTAGTTGCATGAGGAACACTTTTACCCAATATTGGATTTTCATAGCTACCTCGTGCAAGCAAACGTAATTTCTCTTCAATTTTACCATATTGTGCTTTCTGAATAATAGAAATTATTAAAAAAGTCGATAAACCTATCAATAATGAAATTAAAATCACATGGAAAATCAAAGGAATATAAAATATTTTCCTTTGAAATAATTCCATTCCCCAATTTTTTTGTTTGATTGAATAAAAATACGAGAACAGTGTGAGTAATATTACGAAAAAAGTACTGAGAGCTGCGTAAAGAGAAAGCATATGTCTAGAGACTCTCCCCATCATACGCGGATCACCTCAACATCTCCAACTAAGGAATTAGTTATAATTTTCAAGCGACGATTATTGGTATCAAAATCATTGCTAAATAATTTTAGTGTTTCATTTTTCAATTGATATTTTTCATCTTCAAAAATCACATTCCCATAAAAAGTAGAATGTTCCAAAACAACTGCTACTCCCAACGGAATCAAAATTCTTGTTTTACCAAAGCCTTTTCGGATAATAATGATATTATCGTCCTTAGGTAATAATGTATTTCCTAAATCAATAATTGTGTCTCCTGAAAGCAAATTGATATTGATATCGTCCCACTCATAAACATTCGTACCAATTCGCTCATTCGCAAACCAAGGTCGTTTAAAACGGCGACCATTTTTGGGTTCTGTATTCGTAGTTTCAACTATAATCATTTGTTTTTTTCGCCAAGGAGCACGTTGTGTAAAATCGACTCCAGCAATTTCTACACCCTTTAAACCAATAAATAGAATGGCAAACAACAACATCACCCAGATAGCAGGGCTGTTCAACAAACCAATCAAGATAAAAATAATACCTACAACCATCAAAAAATTATTAAAGTTTTTTCGTGGAGCTTTCTTAGCTGCATAACTAGTTAGTATAATTCCTAGTACTAATAATACTGCTAAGCCTGGACTATGTACAATTTGCCATAAGGCAAGAACAAAAAGCACTGCTTCAATGACTATAAAAAAACGCCATGGGTTCTTCATGATTATCCCCCTCTCATAAATCAATTATATCTTGTTTATCATATTAATGTTAGTTGCTAAAGACGCATTTTGCCATAGGACTTTAGACCTAATTTTACTTTTAGGCTCAAGTTATAAAATTGAAATCATGTGGCACAAACGGTTAATTGATTCAAACCAACTTCATTTTTGTACAACATCCATTCTGACAAATAAAGAGAAGGCTGAGACAAAATCAGTTTGACTTTGTTTCAACCTTCAAATTAAGAATAGTTAATTGAATAGAAACACTGTAACAAAAACCATTCGGTGCTTACATTATTAACTATATAGACCTAAAAATTAGCTTTTATCTTCAGGGAATGTCTAAATAATCACGATTTCAGTTTCTTTACAAACCATGACCATTTTCACCTAAAAATTCTTAGCTTACTTTTTTTATTTCAACTTCCATATCGCCACCTGGCGTTGCAATAATAACTTTTTCACCTAATTTTTTACCAATTAAAGCTTGGGCGATTGGAGAATCGTTTGAAATTTTACCTGAAAACGGATCAGCTTCCGCACTACCTACGATTGTGTACTCTTCTTCTTCCCCATCTGGTAACTCAATAAAAGTTACTGTTTTTCCAATTGAAACTTCATCTGAATCTACCCCATCATTATCAATGATTTCAGCAAAACGAATCATGTTTTCCAAAGTAGTGATTCTACCTTCAACAAATGCTTGTTCATCTTTTGCTGACTCATACTCTGAGTTTTCAGATAAATCTCCAAAGCTTCGTGCAATTTTTATACGTTCAACGATTTCTTTACGCTTAACCGTTTTTAGTTCTTCTAATTCTTGTTCTAATTTTTCTTTACCTTCCAATGTCATTGGAAATACTTTTTCTACCATGCTTGATTTCTCCTTCTTTAACTTACTACTTAATTCTATTTTTATTATTTTATTGAAAAATTCCGCTTTCAATCCAGAAAAGAGTACCACGCTTCGCTTAAATTGTAAATAATATTTGCTTAAAAATTGTATTTGATTTAAAAATGTACTCATTTTCACTTTTTTATGAAATTTTTCATGATGTTAGTAAAGCGAAACGAGCCGCCTACATAAATAGGTTGGCTCGTAAAAAGTTACGCTAAATTTCTACTTATTCATCTTTATTATTGACATATTTTTCAACAAGTTGATTGTGTTCCTCATAGGTTTCTGCAAAATAAACTTTTCCCGTTGTAATATCCGCAACAAAGTACAGATAATTATTAGGTTCAGGATTTAGAACAGCAGTAATTGCTTGCTCACTTGGACTATCTAAAGGTCCTGGCCCATAACCAGTATTTTTATATAAATTATAAGGTGAATCAACCTCTAAATCTTCATAAGTAACAAGTTCTTTATGCTCACCTAAGGCGTATAAAATCGAAATATCTGATTGCAAAGGCATGTTAGCAGCAATTCGATTAAAGAATACTTGAGCAATGTTCTTACGATCACTATCATTGACCCCTTCTTTTTCGACTAAGGAAGCTAATGTCAAGACTTGATGAACGGTCATATTTTTAGCATGGATTGTTGGAACAAATGGTTCAATAACTGTATTTGATTTCGCAATCATTTGTTCAACGAAATCTTCTAGTTTTTGATCTTTATGATAATCATAGGTTGCTGGGAATAAATAGCCTTCTAGGCGATATCTAACTCCTTCTGCTGCTGCCGCACTATCTAACAAATCAGGATACTTTTCTTTCATTGAATTGAAAAAGTCTTGATTCTTCATTAATTCAATAAACTGATCCTTTTTAAAATCAGTATTTTCGGCAATCGCATCTCCAATTTTTTCAATATCATAGCCTTCTGGAATCGTGACTTTCCCATCAGCAAGTTGCGTTGGTTCAGCCGTTCCACCTTCTCTTAAAGTCGCTCCAACTTCATCTAAAGTCATATTAGGGGCCATTTGGTAATAACCAGCTTGAAAATCAGTCAAATTTTTAAATTTTGCATAGTAATTAAAAACCATTGCACTTTTGATTACTTTATCTTCTTCCAAAATATTCGCAATTTTTTTGTTAGACGATCCTTCAGGAATATAAACTTGAACTAATTTTTCATCATTTTTATCTAGTGGTTGTAATCCTGCATTTACATATCGGTATAATGTAAAACCAAAAATGGCGATTACGATTAGTAACACACCTACAACAAGTAGGACGATTTTACCAACAATTCGATCTTCTCTTTTCCTAGTTCGTTTTTTAGATTCTTCTTGCGTATCACTGTCTTCATTTTCAGGTTCTTTTTCGTGAGAAGCTCCACTTCTTGAGCCAACTGTCTCTACGGTAAAATCATCTGTAGCCTGAGGTGTATCCGTTAAATCGGTGGCCGGGCTATCATATTTAAATTCTTCTGGTGACTCATTCTGATTATAGTTTTCAGAGGAATCTGAATTTTCATTGTCATCGACCTTTAAAGAATTTAACACTTGCTCTTTAAATGAGGGCGTGGAATGATCTTGATTATTTTGGTTATCATCTGCCAAAACAAATCCTCCTTACTTTCTATGTCTATCCTTAACTTAAACTATTATACATGAAAGCTTTTTAAAATAAAATCTTTTTAATGAAAAGTTATCAACTTGTAACGTTTGATAGTGTCTAGGAGCAACTACAAAAAGTGTAGCTAAGATAAAACTGGTTACCGTTTCATCTTAGCTACATTCTTCATTTAATATGAATCCCTGATTATGTTTTATTCTGCACTTAATGCGGCCATCGTAATATAATTATATGGTTGGTTAAAATGCGGTAAGAAGAAAATATCCAATAATTTTAGCTTATCAATCGTTACTTTTTCTTCAATTGCTAGTGAGAACATATGGATTCCCATAGAAATATCTTGATAAGAAGCCATCTGTGCCCCGACAACGCGACGAGATCCTTCTTCGTAAACGATTCGAATCTTAACTTTATCATTGTCTTTCATAAAGCCTGGTTTTTGTAAATCTTCAAATTCTGTATATTTTACTTTCAAATCAGCTTTTTCAGCTTCTTGAACAGTTAGACCTGTAGAAACCATATGATAGCCAAATATTGAAATTCCGTTAGAGCCTTGAACACCAATTGCTTCTAGTGGTGTTCCACCAATATTGTGACCTGCAACAATACCTGAACGAACTGCATTTGTTGCTAAAGCAATATAAGTTGTATCTTGTAATGCATTAGAATAAATCGTTGCACAATCGCCAACCGCATAAACAGCAGGATCGCTTGTTTGTTGGTGATCATCAACAAGGTAAGCACCGTTTTCAAATAATTCTAAATGATTTTTTCCTAATTCATTATTTGGCTTGAAGCCGATAGCATTAATCACTAAATCAACAGGATATTCACCTTTATCCGTTACTAATGCTTCAACTTTTTCAGTTCCTTTGTATTCTTTTGCTAATTCATTGTAATGTAATTCAATGCCATTTTCTTTTAGTGTATTATCCATGTCATCTGTAAACCATTTGTCATAATAATTAGGCAAACAACGTTCGGCTGCATCAAATAGCAACACGTTTTTCCCACGACGTTTGGCTGCTTCGGCAATTTCAACACCAATATAGCCCGCACCAATAACTGCAACCGTTTGAATATCTGGTTTGCTGATTGCCGCATCAACGGCTTGACCGTCTTGGAAAAGTTTTAAAAATTCAACATTTTTCAAGTCTTTTCCAGGAATGTTTGGTTGAATCGGAGCAGAACCGGTAGCTAAAATTAATTTATCATAGTTTTCGGTAAATGTTTCTCCTGTATTTTTCTTGCAATAAATCGTTTTTTGAGCGAAATCAATTCGTTCAACCGTTGTTTCCATATAGATTTTCGCGCCTTTTACTTCAAAGGCTTCTTTATTTGTGTAAAATAAATTTTCATAAGAATCAATTTGTCGTCCTACCCAAAGTGCAGTTCCGCATCCTAAATAACTAAGGTTCGTATTTCGATCAATCATCACCACTTCTTGATTTGGATAAGTGTCCAATAAAGTATTTGCTGCAGCAATTCCCGCGTGATTTGTACCAATAATAACTGTTTTGACCATACTATTTCTCCTTTGTGATTTATTTTACTTTAGTATACATTAAAGTAGACAGTTATTATTATCAAATAATGATTAAAAATAATAAAAAAATGAGAATACTTTACTTTTTGATAATAAAAAAAGTGTTTTTACCAAATTTATTTATTATGATTCAACAATATTTCATAATTTCATCCTTATAGAATTAAGCTATTTTTGATAACTATTGATTAAGTTTAAAAGAAATAATAACTATCTTTCTTGTCAAAAAAAAGATAAAATGAACATTAAGGGGGAATATATAATGAAAATGAATTTAAAAAAAATATTTTTAGGATTTATTGTCATGTTAGGTGTAATAGGATTAACTGCTTGTGGGAATGATACTCGGAAAGAATTTACAAAAGCACTCTATACTACAAGTAACCAAGATTTTAATGCGGCTAAATTTAATATGAGTATTAAAGAGTTTGATATGCAAACAAGTGACACAACAGGCTCAGCTTATATCAATCTAATAGCCAACCAAATAAAAGATCTTAAGATTGATGGTAGTTATGCTTTAGATGAAAAAGAAGAAGCGTACGAAATGGAAATGAATTTTAAATTCTTAGGTCAAAAAATTCCGATTCAACTAGTTGGAAAAAAAGAAAAAGCGTATTTATCTACAAGTTTCGTTACTAGTTTATTGGACTTAGCAAAAGGGTTTCAAATTCCAATCGATATTTCTGCAGCGGATTTAAAAAAATTAGATGGTAAATATATGGATATTGAAGCGACAGGTGAATCTTTAGCAGCAGAAACAACAAAAGATTCAACGAATCCATTTAAAAATATCAATCCTGCATCTGAAAATACGTCAAAAATGTTTAGTGAATTACAAAAAACGCTTGAGTCTTTTGATAAAGATTCGTTTAAAAAAGATGGCGATAAAATTAGTCACACATTTACCAAGAAAGAAATTATTGAGTTAATGGAAGTAATGAAAAAAGTGGCGAAAGAAGAAAAAGATACAGCTAGCGAAAAAGAGATGAGCGACGCCATTAGTGCTATAAAAGAAACCTATGAAAAACTTGACGTAAAAACGACTGTTGATACAAAAACAAACGCTATTGATTGCGAAATGGCTATGACAGCTAAATCTGATAGTGAAAAAGATGTAGTTTCTATCACTGTTGCATTTTCTATACAACCTCAAAAAAATAAACAGAAAATAAATTTACCAGACAAAAAAGATATCTTATCACAAGATCAAGTAAATAAAATTCTAGACGGTATCACAAATTCATCTTCATCATCAACAAGTGTAGCAGATGAAGATGTCGATGACCAATTAGATGAACTAATTGCGCAAATCGAAGCAAATCCTGAAATAATCACTGAAGAAACAGCTAAATCGATTCGAGAAAGTGGCGGAATGTACCTAAATGCTGATCAATTAAAACGATTAAATGCTGCTTTAGATAAAGCCTTGGCATCAAATGCACTATAAGATTATGTAATTAATACAGGGTTGGCTCAAAAAAAACTAACATTAAAAAACCATAAAACGATAAAATTGGAAAAACAATTTTTATCGTTTTATGGCTTTTTTTATATAAATCACTTTTAATTTAAGATTTCATCTGAATCTAAAAAGTAGCGGATGGAACAACTATCCATGATAGCTAATATCCTCAAAAATCATTTTTCTACGATTTCCATTATTTCATTTGGTGTTGCAGCTAGATACGTCGCTTGTGCTATTTGCAGTTCTTCTCTATTCCCAAATCCGTATAACACACCAATCGTATCCAAATTATTTTCTTTGCCTCCTAAAATATCATGTTTACGATCGCCAATCATAATAACATCCTTTTTCATTTCAAGCTTAGCTTCTTTTAAAGCATATGCAATTACATCTGCTTTTTTAGAACGTACACCATCCAAACTAGCTCCATAAATCCCCTTAAAATAGCCTGTTAATTCAAAATGCACCAATATCTCTTTGGCAAAAACTTCTGGTTTCGAAGTCGCAATATATAATGGATACCCCAATTCGTTTAAATGAATCAATAGTTCTGGGATTCCTTGATATACTTGATTTTGATATAAGCCTTCCTTTTGGTAATATTCTCGATAATACGTTACAGCTCGTTGTGCATCTACTTCATTTAACTGGCAGATAGTTTCAAAAGATTCTTTTAACGGTGGCCCAATGAATGAATAAAGTTCCTTTTTTTCTGGGACAGGTTGACTCATTTTTTCAAGTGCATAAATAACTGAATTGATAATTCCTTCAGCTGAATCCGTGATTGTTCCATCCAAATCAAACAGTAATATTTTATTGTTCATTTTTACTCTCTTTCTACGCTTAATTTTATTAGCTTTTATTTTAAAATCCAGTTGGAAATCTAGAAAGAAAACATCGCTTACTTGTGATATAAGCGCTGCTTCTGATAATGGATTCCACCAAATTTGCAAAAATATTCGCCACTATCATTTTCTGCTACTCCCTAATCCCAACAACTGCTATTGATCAGAGATGTCACCCGTATTAATTACTGGTTGCGTTCCTTTATCTGTGATAATTGATACTAATAAGTTATTAATTAATTGTACTTTACGGTCATCAGTGAAGTGAATTTCTTGGCCAGCTTCAATTTGTTCAAGAGCCATTTGGGTCATCGAAACGGCACCTTCCACAATAATTTGACGCGCAGAAAGAATTGCTTTTGCCTGCTGTCTTTGTAACATAGCACTCGCTATTTCTGTTGCATAAGCTAAATGATTAAGTCTCGTTTCAATCACTTCGACTCCTGCCACTGACAATCGTTCTTGCAACTCTTTGGCTAATTCCTCAGACACTTCATTCGTATTCCCGCGTAACGTAATGTCGTCTTCATTAAATGTATCATATGGATATTGACTAGCGATATGTCGAATCGCTGTCTCACTTTGAATTTCAACAAAGTTCTGATAGCGATCAACATCAAACAAAGCTTTAGCAGTATCTGTCACTTTAAAAACAACAACCGCTGAAATTTCAATCGGATTTCCATCAAAATCATTAACCTTTAATAATGAACTATTAAAATTCCGAACCTTCAATGATACGTTGATTTTCTGCGTTAAAGGAATTGTCACAAATAGACCATTTGTCTTGATCGTTCCCAAATATTGACCGAAAAATAGAATCGCTTTTGCCTGATTAGGACTAACAATCGTGAGTGAACTCAAAAACAGGGCTGAAATAAGCCATAAAATAATACTAAATATAACCCAAACTATTTTTTCTTGTGTAACACCATAGTAAAGTAAATAGCCACCAGCAAGAACCAGTACTCCCAGCACAATCAAAGCTAAGTAACCATTTACATGAAAGGTCTTTTTCTCTTTCAATTTCTATTCCTCCTACTAAAAATTTAAGTTTTATTACTCACATAGTACTCTTCTTTAATCAATCATTCAACTATCTATCATTAATCCTTTTGTTTGCAAAAAATACGTATATCCTCTACACTGATTTTTAATACATACATTAAAAAAATAACAAAAAGCTAAATTTACCTTTAACTAATTGAACCATTTTTTCTAAAGAACCTAATCTTACTTTTGTTTATTTGATTCTGTTGAATTTCTATACATTCTAACTTTTTGGAGGACATAAAATGAATACACATATTCAAGGGATACATCACGTTACGGCAATCACTTCTAGTGCGCACAAAATTTATCGCTTCTTCACGGATATTCTTGGTCTTCGTTTAATAAAAAAAACAGTCAATCAAGATGACATTCAAACATATCATCTTTTTTTCACTGATGATCTTGGATCTGCTGGAACCGATATGACTTTCTTTGATTTTCCAGGTATGCCAAAAAGTGAACCTGGAACAAATAGTATTTCTAAAACCTCATTTCGAGTACCATCGGATGCTGCCTTAAATTATTGGCTTGAGCGTTTTATCAAGCATAATATTGCTCACGGAGAAATCGAAGAGCGTTTCGGGAAAAAATTTATTACTTTTGAAGATTTTGATCAACAGCAATACCAATTAATTTCTGATCAAAAAAATTCAGGTGTGTCTGCTGGGACTCCTTGGAAAAATTCAAATGTACCTACAGAATATGGTATTACAGGATTAGGGCCTTCCTTTATTACGGTTGAAAATTTCCCGCAAATTCAAACAATTTTAGTGGATTTATTAGGCTTTCATTTAGTTGATGCTGAAGGCAACTTTCATTTATTTGAAGTGGGAGCTGGCGGAAATGGCGCTAGCATAATTGTTGAACATCAGGAAAATAGGAAAAGGGCGATTGAAGGCTTCGGTGCAGTTCATCATTTGGCCTTGCGAGTAGTTGACCAAGAAGCATTGCAATTTTGGATTAACAAAATTGGTCAAACCAATTTACCAAGTTCAGGTTTCGTTGATCGTTTCTATTTTGCTTCTGAATACTTTAGAGCGGCTCCAGGGGTTCTTTTTGAATTAGCAACTGACGGCCCAGGGTTCTTTCAAGATGAAACTTATGAAAATGCAGGAGAAAAATTAGCTTTACCGCCATTACTAGAAAAAAAACGAACAAAAGTGGAAGAATATGTTCGTCCACTCGATACTTCAGATGCTAACAAAAAGCGAAATTAATAAATAAGTTCCAACAATAGCCTTCCCCAATTAATACGTGAAAACGTTAATTTGGGGAAGGCTATTGTTGGCTATTCATCTAACACATGATCTTGTAATTAATTTGCTGGATTATTTTATTCGTTCTATTTTATTTTCAGCATACTTCTTAGCTAATTCAATATAATGCATCGCATTTTCTTTATTTTTTCGAATTTCTTCTCTTGTTAAAGGGCGAATTACTTTTGCAGGGCGACCAAAAGCCAATACATTTGGCGGAATCTTTTGTCCTTCGACAATCAAAGAACCTGCGCCAATCAAACTATTTTTTCCAATAACCGCGTGGTTTAAAATAGTGGTCCCCATACCAATCAATGCCCCTTCCGCTACATGACAACCATGCAAAAGACATTGATGACCAACAGTGACATTATTTCCTACAACAACTGGTGCATCAAAATCGACATGAATCACCGATCCATCTTGAATATTTGTTCCTTCACCAATCGTAATCGAATCTGCATCCCCTCTTAAAACCGCTTGAAACCAAATATTTGAGTCCTTACCAAGTTTGACATCCCCATAGACATCTGCACTCTCAGCAATATAATAGTCTTTCATCTGCATAACTCCCTTTTGATTTTTGTTAAGGAATATCTGAAAACGATTCTGTCTTGCTAATTTCTCAGAAAATTAGTTGAAAATCAAGAAAGAAAAATTAGCCTAGAGGTCAATGAATCCCACTAAATTATGAATCTATTCGCCATTATCGTTTGCAGATACTTTTTTAATAGAATTGATTGAATAAATTTAGTATAACAGGAAGTCGCTTGAGATAAAATGGCCGCACCAATAATTTTTAACTACAATATAAAAAAAGAACGCTGAAAATCAAAAAATGATTTTCGACGCTCTTTTTTAATTTCTGTTAATTATAATCCCCTTCTTCAGCAAATTGGCTATTATAAAGTTTTTCATAAAAACCACCTTGCGCTAGAAGTTCATTGTGTGTACCTTTTTCCATAATTTCACCTTGATTCATGACCAAAATCAAATCAGCTTCGCGGATAGTCGATAAGCGATGCGCAATCACAAAACTTGTTCGTCCTTCCATTACTCGATCCATCGCTTTTTGAATTAGTGCTTCTAAACGAGTATCTACAGAACTTGTTGCTTCATCCAAAATTAAAATTTTAGGATCTGAGATAACAGCTCGAGCAATTGTTAGCAATTGCTTTTGCCCTAAGGAAACATTATCTCCTTCAGCGTTGATTTTCATCTCATAGCCATCTGGCATTGTTCGGATAAAGTGATCGACATTGGCAGTTTTGGCTGCATCAACAACTTCATAATCGGTTGCATCCAATTTACCAAAACGAATATTATCAGCAATCGTGCCTTCATAAAGCCAAGCATCTTGCAAAACCATTCCGAATAACGAACGTACATCGCTTCGATTTAATGTTTTAGTATCGATGCCATCAATTTTAATCGCACCTTTATTTACATCATAAAAACGCATCAGTAAATTAATCAAGGTTGTTTTCCCAGCCCCTGTAGGTCCTACGATTGCCACGGTTTGACCAGCTTTTACCGAAAAACTTAAGTCTTTAATCAATGGTTTTTTAGGATCATAACTAAAGTTAACATGATCAAAATCAACTGTGCCATGAATTTCTTTTGGTAATTGAACTTCATTTTCATTCAATTGCTCTTCAGGTTCATCTAAAATTTCAAATACTCGTTTAGCTGCTGCCGAAGCACTTTGAAGCGCTGAAGATAATTGCGTGATATTCCCCATTGGTTGGCTTACTTGCCAAATATATTGAATAAACGCTTGTAATTGACCAAGTAAAATGACACCTGTAATTACATAGTAACTACCTAAAAAAGCAATACTAATATAACTACCATAAGCGGTTAATTGAACCAATGGTAACATCAACCCAGAGATAAAGGTTGCTTTAAAACCAAAATGATTTAATTGATGATTTACCTTTTTAAATCCATCTAACGTTTCTTTTTCTCGACCATAGACTTTAAGAACACTGAAGCCCGTCATATTTTCTTGAACAAAACCGTTTAAATCACCTAAAGCATTCTGCATTGATTGAAAATACTTTTGAGAAATACCAACAATTGTTTTAGAAATAAAAATCGATAACGGAATCATAATGATAGAAATCAGCGCCATCAACCAGTTAATATAAAACATCATCGCAACTGCCATCACGATTCCTAACAGGGCTGAGATAATATTGATAAACGTCTGTTGCATCGCATTACTAACAGCATCCACATCATTCGTCACACGTGATAAAATATTTCCTTGTTGATTTTTATCAAAGTAAGAGACTGGCAAACGATTAATCTTTTCATCAATTTCACGCCGTAAATCTCGCATCGAGTTTTGAACGACATTGGTCATTAAAAAGCCGGATAAAAATTGAGCTGCACAATAACCCATCCCTACAACTAAGACCCAAATCAAACATTTAATAATATAGTTAAAGTTTATTTCTTTACCTTCTGTAATATTTTTACTAATTTCCGTCGTCGGTAAACCTGAAACGTATGGTAGGGCGGCATTAAAGACCACCGTCAAAACAGTAAATATAATTACTAAAATGAATGTCACTTTATACGGACCAATATATTTACCTAATCTTTTTAGAGAAGAAAGTGTTTTTTTCATGCTAATTCCTCCTCTGACAATTGAGATGAGGCAATATCATAATAAATCGAACACGTTTCAAGTAATTCGCGGTGAGTACCTATACCAACCACATTCCCTTCATTTAGGACAATG
This sequence comes from Enterococcus sp. LJL99, assembly GCF_054871725.1. Lineage (NCBI taxonomy): Bacteria > Bacillati > Bacillota > Bacilli > Lactobacillales > Enterococcaceae > Enterococcus > Enterococcus sp. LJL99. Next base: position 4,674 of record NZ_JBTXLT010000014.1, on the reverse strand, counting down.
ATTTTATCCGCATTCATAATCGTTCCTACTCGTTGGGCAACAATTAATACCGTGGCATCTAAGGTTTCTTGTTTTAAACGAGCACGCAGTTTCGCATCGGTTTGATAATCCAATGCTGAAAAGCTATCATCAAAAATATAGACTTCAGGTTTTCTAATAATTGCTCTAGCAATCGAAAGACGTTGTTTTTGACCACCAGAAAAATTAGCGCCACCTTCTGAAAGTAATTCTTCAAATTTATCTGGTTTTTGGTCGATGAAATCAGCTGCTTGAGCAATTTCGACTGCTCGCTCCATCTCAGCTACGGTTGCATCACCTTTCCCATATAAAAGATTTTCTGCGATTGTACCAGTAAATAAAAGCGCTTTTTGAGAAATATAGCCTATTTTATTACGCAGCGCACTTAATTTAAAATCGCGAACATCTACACCATCTAGTAAAACTTGTCCTTCTGAAACATCATAAAAACGTGGAATCAATTGAACTAAAGTCGATTTCCCACTCCCAGTGCTTCCAATAAAAGCAACCGTTTCTCCTGGTGAAGCAGTGAAACTTACATTACGAATCACAGGACTTTCAGCATGGCCTGGGTAAGCAAAAGTTACATCTTTAAATTCTAAATAGCCTTTTGTTTTAGTTTCAGATACACCCGCTTCATCCTCTAAAATAGTTGGATTCATATCAAATGCTTCTTGAATCCGACGAGCAGAAACTGCCGCTCTTGGATACATCATAAAGACACTGGCAAATAGCATAAATGAAAAGAGTGCGTGGAAAATATATTCGATAAAAGCAATTAAATCACCTACTAATAAATTTCCTTGGTCGATTTGTAATGCACCATTCCAAATGATAAGCACCATTACGATATTAAATAAAAAGAAAAACCCTGGTTGGGCCGCTGCCATTAAACGGAATAAACTTTTTGAACTTTTAGTATATTCTTCATTTACCTTACCAAATCTTTTTTCTTCAAATTTTTCATTTACAAAAGCTCGAATGACCCGCAGACCAGACAGATTTTCTCTAAGAATACCATTTATTCCGTCTAAATTCTTTTGTTGATCATTAGACAGTGGTTCAGAAATTTTTGCAATTGTAACTACAGCAATCAAAAGTAAAGGTAATGCGCCTAGAACAAACCACCCTAAAGTCTGGCTGGTACGCATAACCATATACAAACTAACAATAAACATCATTGGTGTCATAAAGCCCATTCGCAAAATGTTCCCCATAAAAAGCATAATTTGATACGCATCATTCGTAGTTCTAGTAATTAATGAAGAAACACCGATTTTTTCATACTCATGATGAGAAAACGTCTGTACTTTTTCAAATAAATCATCTCGAATATCTCGAACAATATTTGTCGTAATTCGCGCACCAAAATACCCCAACATGATATTCATCGCTACACCAACGATTGTAATCAATATCATTAATAAGGCTTGTTGTTTCACATAACCAAAATCATTATTTTTTATTCCTTTATCAATCATTCGAGCTAAAAGTGTTGGTAAACCTAGCTCTATCAAGATAAATCCAAATACACAAATGAAATCTAGAAACAATAATTTCTTATATCTCATTGTATAACGCCACATTAATTTCAATCAATCATCTCCTCTAGCATTTTTAATCCAGTACTCCAACTATAGCACACAATAGACAATCAGGTAAATTACAAAAAAAGTTTTTTTCTTTGTCTTGTAACTTTTTATTTTCAAAAAGAAATGAGAAAAAACAAGTCGACTTAGTGATTATAATCAAACAATCATTTTTCTTCATTATTTAGTAAATCAATAGCGATAAAAAGGAATTTGCATTCACCTTTTACGTAGGGGATGTCTAAAAACGATGAAGGAATTCAAATTTTATGAAAATTAAGCTGAAAATCAAGAAAGAAAAACTAGTGCTAGTGGTTGGGTCAAAAGCAAAAAAACTTTTGTTCTATCTTTTAAACCCGAATAAACGGCAGAAAACAATCAGAATCTCGGCAATTTCCTAACCATCATTCATTGCAAATAGTGCAATAACTGCTGGTTGATCCAATTGCTCAATTCTAAGCGATTGTTTTATGAGCTGATGTTGCACAATACCTACTCGGTTACCAAAAATTTGAAGAAACCAAGTAGGAACCCTTTCGTGTTTCTTGTGATTTTCTGAAATTCTTTCTTAATTGCGATAAATCACGAAAAGCATAGTGATTCGATGGTGCATCGTACCTAATCGGTTCTCAGAGCTCACTATTTTTGTCCCAACCTCCGCTAATTATTCAAACTAAACCTGTTTCTATACTTATTACCTATTTTATGATAAAATAACTTTAATTGTTGTACCACACAGCACAAGAGCCGGTGAAATCAAGTTAATACCATAAAACAAAATAATAAATGAGGCAAAGTCGAGGCTTCATTTCATTAAAAACTCCTGTTTTTGATGGTCATTGTTTCTAGGTAGAAAACTGCCTAAATTTGTTGTGTTCAAAATTATTCGATAAAAATAAATTATAAATAAATGACTGCTTTAAGCAGATGAAGGAGAAATGATTATGATCTATAAAGTTTATTATCAAGAAACAAAAGTGAGAAACCCAAAAAGAGAAGATACTAAGTCTCTTTATGTTGAAGCTGAAAGTGATGTTATTGTTCGTCAATTAGTAGAAGAGAACACACCCTATAATATTGAATATGTTCAAGAATTGGATAGTAAGCATTTAGCTTATGAACAAGAACATGCGGATTTCTCTTTAACGGAGTTTTAATATGAAAGTAAATATTAAAAATAACGAAACTGGTGTTTTTGCGATTGGCGGGTTGGGTGAAATCGGAAAAAATACCTATGGAGTCCAATTTCAAGATGAGATTATTATCATTGACGCTGGAATAAAATTTCCTGAAGATGACTTGCTTGGAATCGACTATGTTATTCCTGACTATAGTTATATTGTCCAAAATTTGCATAAAGTGAAAGCTTTAGTGATTACTCATGGACACGAAGACCATATTGGCGGCGTTCCATACCTTTTACGTCAAGCAAATATCCCAATTTATGCTGGACCTCTAGCTTTGGCTTTAATCACCAATAAATTAGATGAACATGGTTTATTGCGAGAGGCTCAATTAAACGAAATTAATGAAGATACCGTTATTCGTTTCCGAAAAACAGCAATTAGCTTTTTCCGTACAACTCACAGTATCCCAGATGCTTTAGGTGTTGTTGTTAAAACACCTTCTGGTAATATCGTAGCAACTGGAGATTTTAAATTTGATTTTACACCTGTTGGGGAGCCTGCTAACCTGCATCGAATGGCTAAACTTGGTGAAGAAGGCGTTCTTTGTTTACTTTCCGATAGTACAAATGCAGAAATTCCAACATTTACTAAATCAGAAAAAACAATCGGTTCGTCAATTTTGAAAATTTTTGAAAAAATCGATGGCCGAATTATCTTTGCCAGCTTCGCTTCCAATATTTTTCGGCTACAGCAAGCGGCTGATGCCGCTGTTAAGACAGGTAGAAAAATCGCCGTCTTTGGTCGTAGTATGGAAAACGCCATCGTTAATGGCGAGCGTCTAGGATATATCAATGTACCCAAAGGAACGTTTGTTGATGCCAATGAGCTAAATCAATTGCCAGCAAATGAAACTATGATTTTATGTACAGGATCCCAAGGTGAACCAATGGCCGCACTAAGCCGAATCGCCAATGGAACTCACCGTCAGATTGCTATTCAACCTGGCGATACAGTTATCTTTTCTAGTTCACCGATTCCAGGAAATACGACAAGTGTAAATCGGTTGATCAATCTTTTATCTGAAGCAGGTGCTGAAGTAATCCACGGAAAGATCAACAATATTCATACATCTGGCCATGGTGGGCAAGAAGAACAAAAATTAATGCTACGTTTAATGAAACCAAAATTCTTTGTGCCAGTTCACGGCGAATTTAGAATGTTAAAAATCCATGCTTCATTAGCAGAAGATGTCGGTGTTCCGCCAGAAAACTGTTTTATTATGGAGAATGGAGATGTCCTTGCTTTAACTGCTGATACTGCACGTATGGCTGGTCATTTTAATGCAAATGATGTTTACGTAGATGGTAATGGCGTAGGAGATATTGGAAATGTGGTCTTAAGAGATCGCCGCATTCTTTCTGAAGAAGGATTGGTTCTTGCTGTTGCTACTGTTGACATCAAAAATAAAGAAATTTTAGCAGGTCCAGATATTTTGTCTAGAGGATTTGTTTATATGCGAGAATCTGGTGAAATGATTCATGAGGGACAACGTCTGCTGTTTAATGCGTTAAGAGAAGCTATGCGCGATGAGAACTGTACAGAAGCTAGTTTATGCGAAGCAATCTCTAGTGCTTTACAACCCTTCTTATTCGCTAAAACAGAGCGCCATCCGATGATTTTACCAATGATTATGACTTCTTAAACAATACGATATAACGAAAGTCCACAAAAATTTGAACCATAATTTTTGTGGACTTTCGCTTTTTTACACTTAACACTTCACTTCTTCTCGCTTTTTCAGTAAAACTTATTTCTAGAATTGTCTAATTAAGTGCAACATTTGTAATTGCTTCTCTTAAACCTTCTTTTTTCTAATTGTATTCTTTGATAAAATGGAAAATAGAAGGATTCACTATACAAAATGAAAATGGAGAAACTAC
>NZ_JBTXLT010000013.1:0-82994 GCF_054871725.1 Enterococcus sp. LJL99 | reverse complement strand
AAAATACGAATTTTTCTGATCAACGGTTTAATTAAGGTAACATAACAAAAAAATCAGAATGAAAGAGTCACTCCTCCATTCTGATTTTTAATTAATCTTGCTTATCAGTCCTATTTGACAAAGAGCCATGTTTTTTTGTTAAACGATAATATTTTCTTGAATGGCATCTAAATTCTTAATTAGGATTTTTCGATTGACGATTTCAATGGCATCCGTATCGCGTAACTGTTGCATCATTCGATTGACGCTACTAGCCGAAGTAATCCCGCAAAATCGAGCAATTTCTTCATTCGTAACAACGAAATCAATTAATATTCCTTGTTCGGTTTCGATTCCAAACGTTTCATATAATTCATAAAGTTGCGTACAGACGGCTCCAAATTTTCCATTCATCAGCATTTGCTGCATTTTTTTCATTGTTTTTAATAGATTTACTCGATAATATTCTTTAACATAATCCTGTAATTTTGGACTATTATTAATATCTTGCCAAAATTTTACTCGATCGATTTTATATAATTCTGCCGTAGGAGATTCAATTCTAATATTAAACGGTGCATCAGTAAATTTTGAATACTCATCTTTTAGTAAAGAGGCAATTTCTAAACTGTTGATATAACGAAGATTAAATTCACGTCCATCATGAGAAATGACGCTTGTTTTAATGATTCCTTTTTTTAAAATATAGACAGAGCTATCCTGTAACCCTTCATATACGATGTACTTTTTTTTCTTTTTTAAAACAAAAGGAAAAGCGTTCGCATCTAAATAGTCTTGTAAAACATGATTATTCACTTTAATCCCCCTATGGTGTTTGATTGCTTCATTCATTATTGAACTGCAAAATGGGACAAAAAGCAATGACAAATGTTAATGTTTTTTGTAGTAAATTGATGTTTTACATATTTTTTTATAACAATTTTAATTTTTTACATAGATTGTTTCTTATATACTTCTGAATTAGATAGAAAACTTTCTAAAAAAAACGTATCATACTTGATTTGGAATGAATTCTTATCATAATTATTGAAAGAAGGAAAAATGGATGCAACAGGAGAAATTATTTAATAAAAATTTTATTGGAATTACATTAATCAATTTTGTCGTCTATCTTGTTTATTATTTATTGATGGTTATTATTGCGGTAATTGCCCAAGATAATCTACATGCTACGTTAGGACAAGCGGGTTTAGCTTCTGGAATATATATTATTGGAACGCTAATTGCACGTTTGTTTATGGGGAAAAAAATGGAATCTTATGGTCGTAAAGCTGTGCTTCGTTATGGTTCAGCCTTTTATTTAGTTACGACAATCTTTTATTTACACATTCCATCAATTGGTATTTTATATGTCGTTCGTTTGTTAAATGGTTTTGGTTATGGAACTGTTTCTACAGCTACAAATGCAATTGTAACAGCATATATTCCTGAGTCACGTAAAGGAGAGGGAATTAATTATTATGGCTTGAGTACTAGTTTAGCTGCAGCGATTGGCCCATTTTTAGGGATGATTCTTTTAAATACGACGAATTTCTATTTTATTATTATTTTTTCTATTGTATTAATTGCAGGAACAACAATTGCTAGTTTCTTATTCCCAGTTAAAAATATTCAATTAACACCAGAACATCAAGCATTAGTTGATTCTTGGTCTTTTGATAGTTTTATTGAAAAGAAAGTATTATTTATTTCCTTTATTGGTTTTTTAATGGGATTATCGTATTCTAGTGTTCTTTCTTTTTTATCCTCTTATGCGCATGTAATTAATCTAGTAAATATAAGTTCATTTTTCTTCGTCGTTTATGCATTAGTGATTACAGTGACACGACCTTTATCAGGACGGATTTTTGATCAATATGGAGAAAATAGTGTAATGTATCCGAGCTTTATTTGTTTAACGATTGGTTTATTATTACTTAGTTTCACAACATCTGGTTGGATGCTTTTGTTATCAGGAGCATTTATTGGATTAGGTTATGGTACGTTTATGTCAAATGGGCAAGCGATTTGTTTAAAAAAAGTATCTGGTCATCGTATCGGGATTGCTTTGTCTACTTATTTTGTTGGCTTAGACCTTGGATTAGGCGTCGGTCCTTATGTATTGGGTGAACTAAAAAGTTATTTTTCTTTCCAAGGAATGTATGTAATTGCGAGTTTTTTACCAGTTGCTTGTATTTTTTTATACGCCATTTTTTACCGTCAAAAAACGGTTAAATGTAATAAAACAATTGAAAAAGAAATTGAAACGATACAAACTTTGCACAATATTGAAGAATAGGAGTGGAAATAATGGATTCAAATCAAAAATTTTTTGAAGTAATGGAACAAACATTAAAAGCGCTAAATGAAATTAGTCAAAAGTTAGATGGAATTGAAAGAAATACGGATGATATTGACCATCAGCAAGAATCATTAAAAAAATCAATGTTTACGTTACAAAATATTATGAGAAATGATAATTTAATTGGTTAAATTTTTAGTTACAAAAAACTAAGTTGACAGACAGTTGTCAACTTAGCCTCTTTATACTAGTGATAAGGGAGGGAAATTTAGATGAAATTATTTAGTTTAACCAGTACAACTACCAACAATTTTGATGATCCTGAAATGTCGAAAAAAATTCAACACGTATGGTCTGAAGCTATGAAACAAGTGAAGCAGCCAAAGGTTATGTATGGCGTGTATCACAACTTTGCAAGTGATTTTCGAGGAGATTATCAGTTATCAATTGCTACAGAATCGATTCAAACCAATCAGATGTTGACAATTGATTCTAAAGCAAAGTATGAAAAATTTGAAGTTGATGGAACACAAGAAATAGGAATTTATAAGACTTGGCAAAAGATTTGGACATTGGAAGAAGAAGGAAAGTTGAAACGAGCGTATCGATTTGATTATGAATGTTATCAAGTGGATGGAGAAGTAGCTCTTTATATTGAAATTATTTAGAAGAAAAATACCAAAGTAATCGGAATGATAGAGTTTTAAGAAATAAGCGAGAAATTTCAAAAATGACAAGAAATTAGTAAAATTTTTTATTTAATATAGAATCATTTTACCGAATGCTTTTACAATCTTTGTGATTTCACGCTTATTTTATTTGTTTAATTATTCTAATAATCGCCCTTTATTTAGTTTTAGTAACTAGATATGTTAGTATAATATGAAAGAAGAAACTAGAAATGAAATGCTTGCAAACTACCAATATTTTCTTAGTAGGGACGAAAATGCACAATTGATTACAGCTATTATGTAAACTATTCCTAAGAACTGGCTAACGGATAACAATTGCCAAAGTAATGATGTCTATGGTAGTTTGTTTGGCTTAACATCGTTAAAATCTTGTCATGCAAGTGATGTCCCAGTCTTAGTTGAGGTTTATTTTTATTTCTAATTGATTTGCTTACAAAAAAGGGAGGGAACAAATAAAAAACCACTTCTTTATTTTGCGATGGGTAGTTCTTCTAATAAAAAAATGATTTTAAGTATTTTAGAAATTTTGAAAACAATGCCAATTTTAGTAATTGCACCAGTTAAAATGTACTTGTCAGAAACAGAAATTGAAATTTTTAATAAGTCTAATATTTATCTGTTTGATTGGATATCTGCAACTGAGATAGGTAAATCAATCGATCTTTCATTTATTCATGGAGGTGAAGGAACCATTCAAACTGCTTATTTATCAGGAAAACCTTTTTTAGGAATTGGGTTGCAAATTGAACAGAAAGCAAATTTGAAAATGTTTCAAGACTTTGGAAATGCGATTGTTTTAAAAAAAATAAATGCAAGATTGATTAAGGATTCAATTGAACGGTTATTGACTGATTCAATATTTTCCGAAAAGGCAATTATGATGAAGTGTTATATGGAAAAATCAAATGGATCTAAGAGAGCAGCAGCTTTTATCATTGATTTGTTAAACTGTCTTTGATGTAAAGATAGTAAGATTAGTGAGTAAAATCATCAGAAGTTGATTTTACCTGAGGTTGGGACAAAATGTGCTTATTTTATAAGAAAGTGAGCGATTCACTTTCTTAGTTGCGATTGCCAGTTGTATAACTGGCTGATTATTTCCGTAGGAACTGCTTTTGCACCACAGTTTGATCGGTTTTAAGAGATAAAACAAAAGTGGTTTTTACTTTTTGTGTCAACCTATAAAAAAAACGACGAATCAATAAAATATCATCGTCTAATAGCAAAAATAAATAAAAAAATGTACGAAATAGTAAAAAATTGATTGACTTGTTGGAAACTTGTTCTATAATAAAATAAAAAGTTGTTGCTAAAAAATATTTTTTAGCCAATAAAAATTATTAGATTTTATTGGGAATAAGTTTTATTCTTGTGAAGTGGATTTTTTTGAGTACACATTATTTTGAGAGAATTAAACCAGTACTGGCTATTTGTTTTTTCTTGCATAGGAGATGATATTGATTAATCAACTAAAGAATTGTACCGCAGTGGTTTTATGTGGTGGAAAAAGCTCTCGAATGGGCTTTGACAAAGCTTTATTAGAAGTAGATGGAGAGTTTGTTTTATTAAAAACAATTAGGCAATTAAAGAAACTTTTTGCTACGGTTTTGCTTGTAACAAATAACAGAAGTAAATTTCCCCACCCCTTTTCAACAATTGACATAGTGGAAGATCATTATCCAGGAAAAGGACCGCTTGGAGGATTGGTTACAGCTTTAGAAAGCATAAAAACAGAACGATTATTTTTACTTGCATGTGATATTCCAAAATGCAATCTTGAATTGATTTGCGAGATGATTAAGTCGATTGCAACCAATGATATCGTTGTTTGCAAGGTAGATAATCGGTTAGAAACGTTATTTGCTTTTTATCATAGTTCATGTTTACCGATTTTTAGACAGCAACTTCAGACAAATGATTGGCGCATTAGAAAGGAATTTGGTCGATTTTCAGTAAAAGAGGTGACCTTGGAGAGACCTATTTCATTAGGAAATGTAAATTTACCAGAGGATTTAGTGTTATGGCGTGAGTAAGGCTAACATGAAAGGAGCGTTCGATGGACTTTGAAAATAGTCAAGATGTTGTCAGTAGTTTAGGAGACAAAGCAGTAGTAAAAGCGCAGTTATCTTTTTTTAGGCTAAGTATTTTGGGAATTATGGCAGGCTTCTTTATTGCATTGGGCTATTTATCATTTATTAAAATTTCAGGAACTATGCCAAAAAGCTGGGGTGCATTTTCAACTTTTATGGGTGGGTGTTTATTTCCAATCGGTTTGGTAGCGCTTACTTTCGTTGGAGGTGAGTTGGCAACTGGAAATATGATGGTAATGACTCTCGGTGTTTTGCAAAAAAAAATCAACGGCAGAGATTTACTTTATAATTGGTTGGTGGTTTTAGTTACAAATTGTATCGGTGGTTTCTTGGTTGCCTATTTCTTTGGGCATATCGTAGGGTTAACGGAAGGTGCTTTTCTTGAAAAGACAATTTCAGTTGCTCAAGCGAAAATAGCAGATCCACCTTTAGTAGCATTTATTTCGGGAATTGGGTGTAATATTTTTGTTTGTTTAGCTGTTTATTTAGGCGCAATGGGTAAGACCTATCTTGGGAAGATGTTTGGTCTTTGGTTTCCTGTAATGGTTTTTGTCGTTTGTGGATTTCAGCATGTGGTAGCGAATGCTTTTATTATACCGGCAGCAATTTTTTCTCAAGCAAGTGGGATTAGATGGTCAGATTACTTAATGAATACCTTGGTTGTTTTTTTAGGAAATGCAGTTGGTGGCAGTTTATTTTTAGCTGTTCCGCTAATGTTTGTGAATGCTGAAAAAAAGGAAGTGAGAAAAACAGATGGTGTTTATGAAAAGTATCGAGGTTAACAATATGATTCAAATTGGTTCAACAGGGCGTAATAGTGGGAAGACAACGATTGCCAAAAAAATTATTGCAATGAATCATCAACGCTTTTCTATTTATGGCTTAAAAATCATTACGATTAAGGGCGCCAAGGGAAACTGTCAACGAGGAGAAACTGGCTGTGGGATTTGCACAAGTATTAGTGAAGGATATGAATTGACTGAAGAAAAAAATCGCGATGGTTCAAAAGATACGATGCAAATGTTAGCTTCTGGTTGTAAAAAAGTCTATTTAATGAAAGCGCTTCACGACTCTTTGTTAGAAGGTTTTCTTGCTTTTCTTCAATTTGTTCCAAGAGATACATTGATTATTTGCGAATCGAATTCAATTCGTGAAGTAGTCAAACCTGGATTGTTTCTAATGATGAATAATCAAAATTCAATCAAGAAAACAGCTGCTAAAGTGATTGATCAAGCCGATTTTATTTTAGAAACCCCTAAATTACCAGAGAACGTTTATTTTTATCAAACAAAAACCGGAATTCAATTTTCTGACACTAGTATCGAAAAAAGGAGAGAAATAGTATGAATTCATTAAGTTTATCAGAAAAAGAAGCCATTATATTAGAAAATGAATCTGATCCGCAACGTATATTAAATATTTTAATTGCAATTCAATATGCATCAGAAGAAGGCTATATTGATGAAGAAACCGCAAAATTAGTAGCTGATCGTTTACATCTGTCAGAAGCTCGAGTATATGAACTTTTAAGTTTTTATGCCATCTTAAAAACAGAGCCACAAGCAAAATATGTGCTTAAAATCTGTAATAGTACCCCTTGTCGATTTACAGGTGGAAGTACCATAGCAGATGTTTTAGAAACTATATTAGAAGTACCGGCAAGTCAACCTACGCCAGACGGTCTATTTATGTATCATGGAATTCCTTGTGTGGGTGCTTGTGATAAGGGACCTGTAATCAAAATCAAGGATAAAGTATTTGCCGATTTAACAGAAGCTAAAATTTATCAACTGATCGATGATCTTCAACAGGGACGTTATCAAGAGCTATAGGAGGAAGAAGAATGATCAAAAGGAATCAACCAGTATTATTAGAGCGGGTCAATAAGATGAAACAACCGACAAATGTTGAAGAATATCAAAAGTATCATGGTTTTTCTGGTTTGTTGAAAGCGACTGAAATGAACAAAGAAGAGATATTAAGTGAATTGGACATTGCTCATTTAAGAGGTCGTGGTGGTGCAGCTTTTCCATTAGGAAAAAAATGGCGCCATTTATATGGATCGAAAGGTGACACCAAATATATCGTTTGTAATGCTGATGAGGGAGAACCGGGAACATTTAAAGATAAGACTTTGTTAGAATTTGACCCTTTGAGTGTGATTGAAGGAATGGTGATTGCCGGTTATCTGTTTTCTGCTAAAGCTGGTTTTATCTATATGCGCGGAGAATATCGAAGGATTCAGAAGGTTTTTCAAGAAGCTCTAGATAATGCTGAAAAGGCTGGATTTTTAGGTGAAAATATCTTAGGCATTCAAGGGTTTAATTATACGATTACGATTATTTCTGGCGCTGGCGCCTATGTTTGCGGCGAGAACTCTGCCTTGTTAAATTCTATCGAAGGAAAAACAGGTCGTCCTAGAGTGAAACCGCCACATTTAGCTGATGTTGGTTTGTATTTAAAGCCAACTTTAGTAAATAATGTGGAATCATTTGCGGGAATTCCAGTTATTTTACGTGAAGGTGGTCAAGCGTATCTTGACTTAGGAACGGAAGATGGCGGAGGAACGAAACTAATTTGTCTATCTGGTCATATTAAAAATCGTGGCTTGTATGAGGTGAACCTTGGTACATCACTACAAGAAATTCTTTATTCGGAAGAGTATGGTGGTGGCTCATCGACTGGACGACCATTAAAATTTATTCATTTTGGGGGACAATCAGGTTCAATTGGAGCCGTTAAAAACTTGGAAGACTGTATTTATTCTTACGAGGGATTATGGGATAAAAAGCTTTCTATTGGATCTGGTGCTATTGTTGTAATGGATGAGCAAGTAAGTATAGTTGATTATTTAGTGGAGGTTGCTGCTTTTTTTGCTCATGAATCTTGCGGGAAATGTACCCCTTGTCGCATAGGAACGACAAGAATTTTAGAATTATTGCAAAGATTCAATACACAATCCGCTGTTGATGGAGATTTGGAACGTCTAGAAAAAATGTTGATGCATGTCACGAATCTTTCGGCTTGCGGTTTAGGACAATCGGTTGCTAATCCAATGAAAAGTGGTTTAGCTGAGTTTCCAGAAGAATTTGAGGCAGGAATTCGTCAAGCAGTTGCGCCAGTAAAAGGGGGGCTTTGGTAAGATGGAAACAAAAATCAAAACAGCTACAGTCACGCTAACAATCGACAATCAAACAATCACTGTTCCTAAAGGGACGACCATTTTAGAAGCAGCTGAATTGTTGAATATTGAAATTCCTACTCTTTGTCATTTAAAAGAATTGGCACCTGATGGTTCATGTCGGATGTGTACAATCGAAGTAGAAGGTGGACGTAAAGGCGGACTTACCACTGCATGTACCGCTCATTGTCAGGAAGGAATGGTCGTCTATACAGAATCTGATCGAGTAAATGACTCCCGCCGCTTTGTTCTAGATCTTTTATTAAGTGATCATAAGTTAGAATGTTTTTCTTGTGGGAAGAATGGAAATTGTAAACTACAAAATTATTGCTTAGAATATGGGATTGATGAGACGAGTTTTACGGATGGAAAACGAATGCCTTGCCATCAAGAAGATACAAGTAGTCCTTTTTTTGATTATGATCCAGAAAAATGCATTATGTGCCGACGTTGTTCAAAAATTTGTCAATTCCGTCAAGGGCGTGATGTGATTAGCATTGCTAATCGTGGATTTGATACAAAAATGTTGCCAAGTTATGGCGCAGAGTTTGACCAATCGATTTGTGAGTCATGTGGCAATTGTGTTTCTAATTGTCCGACTGGTGCTCTGGTAAGTAAAGATCATAAAAAATATCGTGAGTGGGAAACAAAAAAAATTGCGACGACGTGTCCTCATTGTGGAACAGGTTGCCAAATGAATCTTGTTGTAAAGGGCAATAAATTAGTTGGTGTAGAACCGATTAATGGAGCAGCCAATAAAAATCTTTTATGTGTAAAAGGAAAGTTTGCTTCTTATAAATTTGTCGGTTCAGGCGATCGTCTGACAGAACCATTAATTAAACGAAATGGCATTTTTGAACCAGCTAGTTGGGAAGAAGCATTAACCTTAGTGGCAGATAAATTTAGTGAGTTAAAAGACGAACACGGTCCAGATACATTAGCGGGTTTTTCTTGTTCACGGTCGATAAATGAAGATAATTATGTATTTCAAAAAATGATGCGTGCTGCGTTTGGAACTAATAATGTGGATAATTGCGCCCGTGTTTGTCACTCGGCCTCTGTTCATGGTTTAGCACATACGCTAGGCTCAGGTGCTATGACTAATCCAATTGCTGATATTACGACAGATGTTGATATGATTTTATTAGTTGGTTCTAATCCCGAAGAAGCTCATCCGGTAATCGGTTCACAAATTCGTCAAGCAATGCAGCGTGGAACAAAAGTGGTTGTTGTTGATCCTCGTAAAATCGATTTAGTAAAAAATTGTGAGCTTCATCTACAATTGCAAGCAGGAACGAATGTCGCTTTTGCCAATGGCATGATGCATGTGATTTTAAAAGAAGGACTTGCAGATCAAAAATTTATCGAAGAAAAAACGGAAGGATTTGAAGCACTAGAACGTTTAGTTGCAGAATATACGCCAGAAAAAGTTGCGGAAATTTGTCATATTGAAGCAGAGGATTTAATTAAAGCAGCGAGATTATATGCTACCGCAGAAAAAGCACCGATTATTTATTGTTTAGGAGTAACTGAACATTCAACAGGAACTGAAGGAGTTATGAGCATGTCTAACTTAGCGATGCTTGTTGGTAAAATCGGTAAATCTGGTTGTGGCGTAAATCCTTTGCGTGGACAAAATAATGTTCAGGGTGCTTGTGATATGGGATGTATGCCCTATGATTTTCCTGGTTATCAAAAAGTAGCTGATCCTAAAGTGATGGAGAAATTTGAAAATGCTTGGAATGTTAAGCTAAATAAAAATGCTGGAATGACGTCTACTCAAGTATTGCCTGCGGCTACAGAAGGAAAAATCAAAGGCTTATATATTTTTGGAGAAGATCCAATTGTAACGGATCCCGATACGACACATGTCCGAAAAGCGTTGGAAAGTTTAGAATTTTTAGTGGTACAAGAATTATTTATGACAGAAACAGCTGCTTATGCTGATGTTGTTTTACCAGGGATTAGTTATGCGGAAAAGGATGGAACATTTACAAATACAGAGAGACGGGTCCAACGAGTTCGTAAGGCAGTTACACCAAAAGGAAAAGCTAGAGAAGATTTTGCTATCTTTTGTGAGGTAATGACACGTCTTGGCTATCCTTGTCAGTATGATTCAGCAAAAGAAATTATGGATGAAATTGCTAGTGTCACCCCAACATTTGGTGGGATTAATTATGATCGCTTAGAAGAAACAGGCGGACTACAATGGCCTTGTCGTACCAAAGAAGATCCAGGTACACCAATCATGCATGTAGGACAATTTACTCGAGGAAAAGGTTTATTTATGGCGATTCCTTATAAGAAGTCAAGAGAATTACCTGATGAAAGTTATCCATATTTAATGTCCACTGGTCGTATGCTATATCACTATAATACGCGGGCGATGACAGGTCGGACAGAAGGAATCAATCAAATTGCGGATCATTCGTATATTGAAATAAATACCATTGATGCAGAAAAATTAGGTATTAAGGAAGGGCAGAAAGTAATCGTTACATCTAGACGAGGAACCATTGAAACGTATGCGGCAGTTGGAAATCGTGTTTTTCCAAATGAAGTGTTTATGACATTTCATTTTCCTGATGGCAATGCCAATGAACTGACTAATGCAGTATTTGATGATATTGCAATTATTCCTGAATATAAGGTTTGTGCAGTTGCTATCAGATCAGCCAACTAAAGAGGAGAACTTAATGATTGAAGTCGAAGAAGCTAGGGACAAAATTCATCATGTTTTAGCTCAACAAAACCGTGTAGAAAGTATTCCTATATTAGAAGCGGTTGGTAGAGTTTGTGGAGAAGATATTTTTGCGAAAAGTCCGGTTCCTCATTTTCCAAGGGCCGGAATGGATGGTTATGCTGTCCGCGCCAAAGAAACAATAGGAGCTAGTATAGAGCAACCTGTTTCATTAAATGTGGTCACTACTATTTTTGCAGGAGACATGGAACAACAAGCAAGTTCTTCTTTTGGTACAGCTGTAAAAATTATGACTGGCGCACCAATCCCAGAGTGTTACGATGCTGTGATCAAACAAGAATGGACGGATTATGGTAAAAATGAAGTGAAAATTTATCATGAAATCGAACCAGGAACCAATTATGGTTTTATAGGTGAAGATGTTTATGAGGGGCAAAAAATCCTTTCAAAATATCAGTTGCTTAACAGTCGTGCAGTAGGTATTTTAGCTGCTCAAGGTATTGTAGAAATCAAGGTTTTATTACCAATGAAAATCGGAATTTTGGCAACAGGTAATGAATTGATCTCTTTTGAAACACCATTAACTGCTGGGAAAATCTATGATAGCAATTTATATACACTAGCTTCGTTCATTCAATCAAGTGGGAGTAAAATTATTTTTAAAAAGCATTGTTTAGATGAAATTGAAGAAATTAGTCATGTTATTCGAGAGAGAGTTAACGATGTAGATTTATTGATTACAACGGGTGGCGTTTCAGTAGGAGAGAAGGATTTAATGCCTCAAGTGATTGAACATCTAGGGGGAGAACGACTCTTTCATTTTGTCAATATGAAGCCAGGTACACCTGTGATGGCGAGCTTGTATAAAAACCAAGTGATTTTAAGTTTGTCAGGGAATCCATTTGCTTCAGTAGTTAATTTACATTTATTTTATTGGTCAAGCTTAGCTCATTTTATGAATTGTCCTAAATTAAATTTAGAAAAACGTGAAGTTCGATTAGCGGAAGAATTGAAACAATCCAGTATTCGTCGTTTTGTTCGGGCATATGAAGAAAATGGTATCGTTTCTTTACTGTCAAACGTTCATTATTCTTCTGTTTTTCATAATACGTTGGAAACGAATTGCTTGATTGATCAGCCAGCTAAAAAAAAGCTTAAAAAAGGCGATTTTGTTACTGTCTATTATTGGAAATCCTAGTAATGAGCAATACAGAAGTAAAAAAGTTGCTGATGTAAAATAATAATCAAAATTTATGGCATTGTTTTTTTAGTAGATCAAAGCCAAAAAGGAGAGAATCTTGGAAGTATATAAAGTTGGGATTATTACATTAAGTGATAAAGGATACCAAGGTCTTCGTAAAGATGGATCAGGTGTAGTTATAAAGCAATTAGTTCAAAATCAGTATGATGTAATCAAGCAAGCGATACTACCAGATAATAAAGAGAAATTAAGTTCGTTATTAATCGAGTGGTGTTCGTGTTGTGATTTGATTTTGACAACGGGAGGCACTGGATTAGGCGTTCGAGATATTACACCTGAGGCAACATTAAGTGTTGGTGAAAAGGAAATTCCAGGGATTAGTGAAGGGATGAGAATGAATAGTATTAAAAAAACACCATTTGCTATGTTGAGTCGAGGCATCGCTGTTCAACGTGAGAAAACTTTAATTATTAATTTGCCTGGAAGCCCTCAAGGAGTTAAAGAAAATTTAAGTTATTTATTACCTATTTTGCCACATGCCCTAGATATTTTAACGGATCGAAAGCCAAACCATTAAGTGAACGGAAATAGTAGTAGCTAATATTATTTAAATGGAGTGAAAACCCAGAATTTACTTGAATAAACTAGTGAGTAACGTTAGCACTGGGAAATCAATTAGCTATTTTCATGGTAAAATAGGAAATATAGCTATTCACTTTTCAGGAGAAAAAAGGTAAGTAGTTAATTTGATTTTAGGAGGTCTAGGGTATTAATAGACAAAATAATGAAAGTCAACTGTTAAAAAATCAAACTGCAAAAGATGAGTATATTCGGTTAATTAATAAAATAGAAGATTATATCGAAGACCATTTAGCCGAAAAAATAACATTGGATGATTTAGCGAAGCATACCTTACTATCGAAATATTACTTTCACAGATTATTTAGTAAATTTAATGATGAGTCTATCTATCAATTTATTATTCGGATTAAAATGGAAAGAGCTGGTATCTTTTTAATTGTACGAGAAGACATCAGTATGATTGATATTGCTTTTCGGTATGGCTATGACAATGTTACTTCTTTTAATAAGGCGTTCAAGAAGCATTTCGATCTTTCGCCATCAGCCTATAGAAAAGCAAGAAAGGAAAAGAAGTTGTAAATCGAATCCGCTATACTTTTATTAAAGGAGGAGATAGCAATGGAAAAACCAACGATCACAACTGAAACAATTGAAATGAAAGTTATTTATATCCGATTTAGAGGAAGCTATGTTCAATTTCGAAAAAACAGCCGAAAATTATTTAATGAACTATTTGCTTTTGCAGAAAAACAGGAGCTTGTTGAAGAGGATGTAACAAAAGTTTTAACGATTTATCACGACAACCCTTTTATTACAGCCGCAAATGATTTACGAACGAGTGTTGCAATGACGGTACCTGTGTCAACTGAAATCGTTGAGGAAGGTCAAATCAGTTCGATGATAATGCGTGGGAAATATGCTGTATTGCATTTCAATCTATCGCTTGGAGAATACGAAGAAGCTTGGAAATATACGTATTCGGATGAACTATTAAAAAATAAAAGCTTTAAATTAAGAGATGCAATCCCGTTTGAACTGTATGTGACTGAACCACCTAAAAATTTTAAAGCGAAAAGCAAAACAGATATTTATATTCCAATTGAGTAAGATAATAAGAGTCTTACTAAGAAAAAAATGAGAGTGAAACGATCTTTATTATTGAAAAGAGAACAATCCTTAAAAATCAAGAAAAAACATTCGATTTCCGAATGTTTTTTCTTGATTTCTATACTTTTTATCTATTATGTTTGTTGAACTCTGACTAAAAACAAAAAGGAATAACTATTTAATTTAAACTATCTCTTTATTCTAAAAGAATCAAAATCATTTATTTTGAAGTTCGAATGAACCCACTTTTTCAATCGATTCGCCTGAAAGATCATCAGTCAAATCAACCTGGACTTTGTAAATAGATTCTTTATCAAGCGCACTCAAGTTAAATGACAATTCAAATTCACCAGTGATTGGATTAACAATCTGTATAGTAGGTTGTTCTTCTTCAGCTTTTATGCCATTTTTATAAATGGTAGCACTGTAACTTTTATTTAGTGCATCTTGCGGTTCTTGTAATAAATCTTTATTAATTGCACCTTTGGCCACAAAAGTAACAGTAGTTTGTAATTCATCACTTTTCGCAGTTATATCAGTGATATTTTCTACATTACTGATTACGGGTGTTGCAGTTTGAGTCGAAGCTTTCACGTCTAGTTTAAAACGCCAGTCTCCAGAATACTCTAAAGCAGGAGTCACGCTAAACGATGTTCCTTCAGAAGTTACTAATGGTTCATTTGCCGCTGCTATAAATTCATCATGATCTATCCATGCTAATTGATTGATTACTAAAGTTAATTTTGCATCCTCAGGAATTTTATCACTATCAAATGTTGAAGCCACAGCACCATAAAACATATTTCCCTCCATACGGAAAGAAGAATACGAAGTTACGTCACTATTTAGGTCTTCAGGATCTCCTTCGTTAAATAATTGATACATAATATCTTGAGCATTGGAGCCTGTAGCAATATTTTTTTCCAATAGTATTTTTAGCTGTTCATCCTTGATTTCAAATTGATAATCAAAAATGAGTTTTTTCTTGGTAAAAACAAATTTAGTCAGTGTGATTTCGAGACCATTTTGTGTACTAGTTAGGTTAACCGTACTTGGAACAGGAACATCAGGTGTTTTTACTGGTTCAATTTCTTGTTTTGGAGTAACGCCTAATCCTATAGCATTTTTAATTGCAGAATTTATTTGCGGATTAAGGAGTATAATCCCAATTGTTATTGCAATAGCAGCAGTTTCAATAATAAGTAAAATTCCTTTTTTATAAACTTTACGGGCTTCTTTTTGTTCGATTTCTCCGTTTAAAATTCGTTGTCGATTTTGTAGCAATTGTTTCTTTACAGTTTCAGGAATTTCTTTTTCTTGTTTAATCAAATCAATTTGCTTTTTAGTCATCTAGTTCTCCTTCCAATGAAATCTTTAGTAAATTTCTACCACGTGAAAGCCTTGTTTTAACCGTATTAAGTGGAATATCTAGTTGATCAGCAATCTCTTTCATACTAAAGCCTGCATAATAATATAAAATAATAGGAATTCTATATCGCTCGGATAAGTTCTGAAATTCTGAATTCAAATTTTCCTGGTTATACGTGTTTGTTTCGGATGCTATAAACTGTTCTTCGAGTTCGATAAAATCGATTTTCTTCTTTAAACGATCTTTTGCGTTATTCAACATAATTTTGAAAATCCAGGAATTGAATGCTTTTTCATTTTTTAGTTGTTTAATATTTTGCCAAGCGTTGATTTCAGTTTCTTGTAAACAATCTGCGACATCTTCATTATTCTGTAATATTTTATAAGCAGAGTTATACAATACATTTTGATACTTTTCACACAATTGAATAAAAGCGTGCGCATCGCCTTTTTTCGCTTGTTTAACTAATAATTGTTGCGTTGTTTCCCCCATAACAGCCTCCTTATTTCCCCATCTACATATTAGACGATGAATTGAGTGAAAAAGTTTCAAAATTTTTTTGATTAATAAAAAACCTTCCAGAAGTAACATCGGAAGGGGCTTGTTATTTTTTTAAGTGAATTTTAAAGTTGTGAAAAATGAATGTTGATTATATTTTTAAAGTTATTTTTCTATAAGTTGATCTTCGAAAAGTAGTTGATTTTTTTGACACCAATCTCCAAATGCTTCATAAACAGGTAAAAGGCTTAAGCCTAATTTTGTCAGCTGATATTCAACACGAAGAGGGAGTTCAGCATTTTCTTTACGTAAAACAAAGCCATCTTTTTCTAAATTTTTCAATTGCTGAATCAATATTTTATGAGTGACAGCTGGAATTTCACGTTTTAACTGACCATATCTTAGACGATCGTTGCAACCTAGATGATAAATAATTTGCATCTTCCATTTGCCTCCAATCAATGATAAGACTTTTTCAATTTTCTCAAAGCCATAATCTTCTACGGTACATGGATAATTTTTTTCTGTTTTCATCAAATCTCCTCCAAGCAGGTTACTTACTTTTTTGTGCGTAATTGAGCGAATATACTGCCTATTATATACTGAATGAAAGAAATAAAGAAGGTGGTTATTGATTATGAAATTACTTAGTGCTGTTATGGCGATTGCTTTTTTTGCAAATGCGTTTCTCCATGTATTATTGATTTTAGGTTACCCATTAGGTGAATTTGTGCCTGGAGGTAAGTATAAGATACTGCCTAAAAAGATGAAAAAGATAAGCGGATGTTTAATCATTTTATGGCTCTTTATTGGTTTATGTTACCTTAGTTTTGGAAAAATAATCAAACAATCAATGTTCAATTTGTTTGATAGAAATATTATTATCTGTGCAACTTTATTTTTATTTTGTGCAATTTTTTCGAATGGCTTTTTAACGAAGAGTAAAAAAGAGCGTTTGGTTATGACACCTTTTTGCGTGATTTCTTTTATTATCAGTATAATTTTGCTGGTATTCAATAAATAGGTAGTCATCACTAGTTAGTAGACATAAAAGTTAGCTCATCGGATCATAGCAAATAGTAGCGACTTTTCATCGGTAATTACAAACGCTAGATTGCAAGAGCAAATAATTGACAGGAGTGCAAAAATCGATTATTATTTTGAAAAACATAACGATTGAATGTTTTTTTGAGAGGAGAAGAAAATGGGAAAGAGATATACAAGTAAAGAAGCAAAAAATATGATTTTAGACGTAGCTTCGATACTTTTTGTTAAAAAAGGTTATGAAAAAACGTCAATTTCTGACATTGAACGGGGATTGAATGGATTGACTCGTGGTGCGATTTACCATCATTTTTCGAATAAGGAAGAAATTATCAAAGCAGTTGTTAGGAGATTTACCCCAGAGGAGTCTACTTTACTACAAGTGGATGAACGAGATGATCTTAATGGTTTAGAAAAAATTCAAGAGCTGTTAATGGAAAATCTTTTTAACGAAGAAGCTGGAGCATCAATGAATTTAGGGTATCCATTATTAAATGATCCTAAATATTACTCGATGTATAATGCACAAATCGTTGAAGAAATTGTTCCACAAATCGAACGTTATTTGATTGAGGGAAACCAAGATGGATCATTATCTGTTCAACAACCCAGACAGATGGCTGAAATTATTATTTTATTGATTAGCACTTGGTTTATTCCTGGGCTTTTTCCTACGACAATCGATTCATTTTTTGAAAAACTAACTGCTTGTTCGCGCGTTTTCGCTCAAAGTGGTATGAATATTTTAAATGAAGATGTGATGGAAGAAATCTTGACGAGATTAAAAATGAAAATGGAGGAACAAAATGACTAAGAATAAAATAAAAAAACCATTATGGAAGCGAATTTTAAAAGGATTGGGTCTTCTCATTGCTGGAATTGTCGTTTTACTAGGGTTATTCTTAGCAGGGACGACAATCATTCATCAAGTTAGTTTGAAAACTGAAGCGAAAGAAATTAAATCGTATGGAGAAAAAATTGATTTATTTGATGGACAGATAAATGTTGTTAGTGAAGGAAGTGGTGAGAAAACAATTTTTTTACTTCCAGGTCAAGGGACAGCAAGTCCTTATCTAGATTTTAAACCGCTAATCGACGAATTAAAGAGCGACTATCGAATTATAACGGTCGAACCTTTTGGTTATGGGTTAAGTAGTCAAACCAATCGTGAACGCACAATCGAAAATTATGTAGAAGAATTACATGAGGTTGCTAAAAAAATGAATATCAAAGAATATTATCTAATGGGTCATTCAATTGCTGGATTATATGCTGTTAATTATGCACAAATTTATCCAGATGAAATGCAAGGATTTATCGGGATTGATTCGAGTACACCTGAACAACCATGGCCTGGAATTGATATGCGTGCGATTGATTTTTTAAAGACAGCGGGTATTTTCCGTTTTATGATGAAGCTTAATCCAGAAGGAACAATCGGTAGACCTCAATCAGATCCGGATTTTGAACAATTAAAATTATTGACGTTGAAAAATGGTAGTAGTCGTAATATGAGTGAAGAATTACAAGAATTAAGTAACAGTTTTCCAAATTCAAGAGGATTGACGTACCCTAAAAATATGCCTGTACTGCTTTTTGTTGCTAAAAATGAAAGCAACATGGATCATTGGTTAGAATATCACGAAGATCAAGTTAAAGGATTAGATAAGGGCAAGGTCATTGAATTGGAAGGTAAGCATTATTTACATCATACTCAAACGCCTGAAATTGCAAAACAAATAAAATTATTTCTAAATAGTGATGGGAAGAAGGCTTAAAAGGTGAAAAAGCTGTTTAAAGTTATGGGTGGGACTTTATTAGGGTTACTAGTGATTATTATCCTAGTATTTGCTGGAATATATATCAACAATCGTATCAAACTTAATCAAGAAGCAAAAAAAATCGTTCCATATAGTGAAAAAATAGATGTGGAGAAGCAAAAAATGTCTGTTCAAATTACTGGTTCAGGCGATGAAACGATCGCATTACTTCCTGGGTATCTAACAGGTTCTCCAGTATTAGATTTTTCACCATTAACGAATGAATTAGCTAAAAATTATCGAGTAGTTGTGGTTGATCCTTTCGGTTATGGACAAAGTGATGATACGGATAAAGAACGTTCTGTGGAAAATTTAACAAAAGAATTACATTCAACACTTTCAGAATTGGACATTCATGACTATCATTTAATGGGTCACTCGATTTCTGGTGTTTACAGCTTGGATTATATCAATACTTATCCAGATGAGGTAAAAAGCTTTATTGGGATCGATAGTAGTTTGCCTGCGCAGGGTGGGGCTGACGATAATCAAGAAGGAGGGATTGAACTTCTTGGAAAGTCTGGTCTATATCGTTTACTTGTTGGACTAGATCCTACTATGTTGAATCCACCAACTCTAACAGACGAACAATTAGAACAATTTAAGTATATTTCATTAAAAAATATAGGCTCTAAAGCGACCGTCAATGAGGGGAAAGAAATGGCTGAGAACTTTAAGAAAACAGAGCCCCTTAGTTATCCTAATGAATTACCAGTCCTTTACTTCTTGGCATCAGAAAGTGTCGATCCTGATGAATCATGGTTGTCGATCCATGAAAATATGATCAAAGATAGTAAAAAAGCTGAAATCAAAATTTATGAAGGAAGTCATTATTTACATCATACTAAGTCTAACGAAATAGCTCGAGAGGTTAAAAATTTTCTTGAATGACTTTCTAAACGATAGTTAACAATCTAAGCTAAACTGAGTACTGTTGACATAAAAATATTACTTTTTTATACTATAGGTAAGTGATGTATGAGTTGAAACGATTGAGGTGAAAGAAGCATGTTGACTAAAGAAGAATTGCCTTTTTGTCCTGTAGCAACGACGGTAGATTTGATAGGTAACAAGTGGAAACTATTAATCATGCGGGAGCTACTAAAAGGTACCCAACGTTTTAATGTGATTCATCGTTCAATTGATGGAATCAGTCAAAAAGTATTGACACAAAATTTGCGTCAAATGGAAGCCGATGGTTTAATCAATCGTGAAATTTTTGCTGAAGTTCCACCAAGAGTTGAATATTCATTAAGCGAATTAGGAAATTCACTGCGGCCAATTATTACTGCAATGAGCGATTGGGGAACCGAATATATTAAGCATAATTTGATAGGAGAATCAGAAAGCAAAACTAGTTAAAAATCATCATTTGACTAAACAATGTTTTATTAAATAAAAAGTAGGAATATTTATATTAGGTACTAAAAGGTAAGTATCTAATATAAAAGTACCTACTTTTTTTATTTATTTTATTCTTGCATACTAATGAATAGAAGAACGTTCGATAAAAAGTATTGAAACCTAAAATCAATAATATTACTAAAATTTGGGAGGAAATTGATGAAAGCAATCGTTATTTCTAAAGCTGGTGGGGTTGAAAAGTTGATTTATCGTGAAGTTTCTAAACCCAAAATAAAGCCTAATTGGTCGTTGATTAAAGTTAAGGGATTCGGAATTAATCATTCGGAAATTTTTACTAGAGAAGGGAAATCTCCGACTGTTCAATTCCCTAGGATTATAGGTATTGAATGTGTGGGTGAAATTGAGGAAACCTCTGACCCGAATCGCTTAGCTATTGGTCAAAAAGTGATTTCTATGATGGGAGAAATGGGACGAGCTTTTGATGGAAGCTATGCGGAATATGTATTAGTGCCTAATGAACAAATCTATCCTGTAGAGACAACTTTAAGTTGGCGTGAGTTAGCAACGATTCCAGAATCTTACTTTACCGCTTTTGGGTCACTAGAAAAACTTCAACTAAAAGAAACGGATCGTGTTTTAGTACGAGGGGCTACAAGTGGTGTTGGTCTTGCTTTTTTGAAGCTTTTAAAAGCCAAATATAAAAATATTCATGTAAATGGAACAAGTCGAAGTTTAGCAAAAGAGAAGTTATTGTTAGAAGCTGGTTTTTCAGCAGTTATTGAAGATAAAAAAGGACAATTGCAAACCAATCATAACTATCAAAAGATTTTGGAATTAGTTGGACCAGCAACAATTAAAAATAGTATTAAACATATTGAGACGAATGGAATTATTTGTAGTACAGGACAATTAGGTGGTCGTTGGTTTTTAGAAGAGTTTGACCCAATTATTGACTTGAATAGAGCCTATTTGACTAGTTTTTATTCAGGTGTTGTCAATGAAAAAAAACTAGCTGAATTGTTTAAGTTTATAAAAAAATATCGAATACAAATTGAGCCTGAGAAAATTTTTTGCTTGAAAGAAATTCAACAAGCACATGAATATTTGGAAAGTTCTCATAGTTTCGGGAAGGTAATTATTTTAATTGAAGATTGACTATAGGGACAAAAGCGATTAGTTCCGAAAAACGAGTAGGTATTATACAATGGCAGCACTTTTTTTCCTTTATTTTACAACAATTTCAACCTATTTCTGAAAGAGGTACTTTTCTATCACTCATTTTATTTTACTAGTAGGTAAAAAAGTATTAAGATTTGATAAGCTAAAATAATAGATAATCATTGAGAAGAACTTTATAATAGTAATGAAATATTAGCAACTAAGCATATTAAAGGAGAGAAAACAATGTCATTACTATTAGAACCTACTGAAATAGCTGGATTAACGCTAAAAAATCGTGTTGTTTTATCGCCGATGTGTATGTATGAAGTGCAGCAAGAAGATGGGTTATTGACACCTTTTCATTTTGCCCATTATGGTGCGCGTGCAATAGCTGGTGTTGGACTAATTATTATTGAAGCAACCGCTGTTGAACCAGATGGAAGAATCTCAAAGCACGATCTTGGTTTATGGAATGATGAGCAAAAATTAGAATTAACTAAACTAGTTGAAAATCTTCATTTATTTGGTGCTAAAGTGGGTGTTCAATTAAGTCATGCGGGACGAAAAGCACAAGACGCAGTCCGTCCACTTGCACCAAGTGCAATCCCACTTAATAATCATTCAAAAACGCCAAATGAAATGACAAAAGAAGAAATCCAAAAAATACAAACCGCATTTGTTCAAGCAGCTAAACGCGCTCAAGAAGCAGGTGTAGACATGATTGAATTACATGGAGCGCACGGATACTTGATCAATGAATTTTTATCACCTTTGACCAATAAACGCATAGATGAATATGGCGGAACGTTAGAAAATCGCTATCGCTTTTTGAAAGAAACGATTGAACAAGTTCGAGTTTTCTATAAAGGTTCTTTGTGGGTTCGTTTATCCTTAACAGCATACGCACCAGCGAACGAACAAAATAGTATCGAAGATTGGCAAACTATTGGTCGCTGGCTTGAGCAAGATAGCATCAATTGCTTAGACATTTCCACAGGTGGGATACTGGATCGAAGACCAGATATTCCAGTTTATTCAGGCTATCAAGTGCCATTTTCAGTTGCTATGAAGGAAGCAGTTTCGATTCCAGTGACAGCTGTCGGTCTGTTAGATAATGCTGGTTTATGCGAATATTTACTACAAACTAATCAAGTAGACCTTATTTTGCAAGGACGAGCATTGCTTAGAAATACAAGTTGGTTGGCAGATGCAGCACGTGAATTACATGATACAGAATTCAAAGTGTACAATCATTCGTATGAAAGAGGTCAAAAGAAGTAAATTGTTAAATTTACACAATTTTTTTAAATAGGTCAAAGCCTTAAACAGAGATGATTTTGTTTAAGGCTATTGTTTTATTCATGCTAATCATTGGCGTGAAAGGTATCTAACGTTTTGTTTGGCTAGAGTTTTTTTTTGCTTGAAATTCGGAAATAAATCAAATTTGGTACCCTTTTCATTTTGATTATGTTAGTATCATAGGCAAAGAATATGTAACGAATATACAGTAAGAGAGAGTTTAGGAGGAGCTAGTCTATGAGTGAAATCATGGGGTATTTAGATACACAAAGTGATATTCAATTGATGACAAATGTTCATTTTATCCGAAAAGAATCAAAAACGACTGATTTATTATTTTTACTAAAAGGAAATGCTCATTTAACGATTGGGGATCAGAGGTATAAAATGACTGCCGATGATTTGGTCGTAATCAATAAATCTGAGAGTTATGAAATTTTAGCATGTGATCAAGAGGCGTTACTATTTTATTTTTCGATTTCAGACTTTCTTTTATCTCAAGCACTTGACTCCGAATTCGTCTGGTTTAATTGTCATTCAATTGAAAATCCGACGGGAAACTATGCAGTGATTCGTAAGATTATTTTTGAAATTATTGACTTACAATTATTTGAAGCTAGCAAAACTAATTTTTTACAGATTAGTAAAGTTTATCATCTCTTAAATGAATTAAGTAGCCTTTTTTTAGAAGAGTCGATAACGCTTGAAAAACAAGATGATCGTATCAAACAGATTACTCGAACAATGAAAGAAAGATACTATGAAAATATTACGTTAACTGATATGGCGGAACTTGTTCATATGGATGTCGCTTACTTTTCAAAGTTTTTTAAAAAATCACTCGGAATCAATTTTAAAGATTATTTAGCTCAAATAAGAATGAATTACGCCTATCAAGATTTATTGCAATCGGAAAAAACAATCACACGAATTGCTGTTGATAATGGCTTTTTTAGTGTGAATAGCTTTAATAAAAAATTTAAAGAAAATTATCATGATACGCCTTCTGAATATCGAAAAAAGGCACTTAATGAGACAATGAACAAAAATCAGGAAAAATCAGCGATTAAAAGTTCTTATACAGCTTATAAGGAATCAAAAGGTGCGGATGAATTGGTTGCTAATCAATCCTTTTTACAGTTAGATGTAAAGTCATTGAATGCGAAACCAATCAAAGAAACGTGGTGTACGATTTTAAATGTAGGTTCTGCTGAAATGGTTCTAAATCGTAATGTTAGAGAGCATTTGGGGATTATTCAGCAAAGTGTTCAATTTAAGTATGGTCGTATTTGGGCAATTTTCACAACAAAACTGATGGGGGATGCTTTAAGTGACTATGAAGTAATCGACGATATTATCGATTCTTTATTAGAACTGTCGTTGCTTCCTTGGTTGACTATTAATAAATTTGCTTCTGATTTTAAGGAAAGTTATTATTCATTGGAAAAATGGAATGAGGTGATCCAAAATTTTTGTCGCCATATTTTAAATCGCTATGGTAGACAGCAAGTAGAAACGTGGAAAATTGAAATCGTTGCTAGTAACCCTGAAGAATCTGACTCAATCGCTCGTTATGCTGAATTTTATCAAACTACTTACGATAGTTGTAAAAAAATGATTCCTGAGCTTTCTATAGGTGGTGGAAGTTTTATTTGGACAAAAAACTTAGCATTAGAAAAGTATTTAAAAGAAGAATTGAGCCATTGTACCTTTGATTATTATTCGTTTGTTTTATTTCCATATTCTAATCGTTATGTTCGGGAAAAACGTAATTTTCAACGAGTAACTGACCCAGATTTTTTACAAAATCAAATGAGTGTAATTGAACAGCTGAATTTAGATAAACCTCTTTACATTTCTGAATGGAGCAATACCGTTTCACGTAGCAATATATTGAACGATAGTTTATTTAAAGGAGCCTTTATCATTAAAAGTATGATTGATATTTTTGATCATGTTGCGGGCTTAGGTTATTGGTTAGGAACTGATTTAGCACAAAAAAATCCTAAAAATTATGCACTATTAACTGGTGGAAATGGCCTAATAACCAAAAATAGTTTATTTAAACCTGCAATGAATGCGATGAAATTTTTTGATCAATTAAGAAATTTAGCAGTTTTGTATAAAGATAAACAACATTTAATCTGTCTTTCTGAAGAAGATGAGTTTTTTATTTTAGGACATCAGTATACGCATCCAAATAGTTTATATTTTTTAAAAGATGAAGCGCATCTTAAATTGAGTGAGGTTGATACTTTTTTTGAAGAAAAACAGCATGAAGATCAGCTTATTTTAACGAATATTCCTAATGGGACGTATGAATTAAGGATTTTTTCTTGTTTAAAAGAACATGGAGATTTATATGGTCAGTGGGAAAAATTTCATTTTAGTCGGGATCTGCGTTTATCTGACTTGAGATACTTGGAAGAAAAAAATACTCACTTACAAACATTGGCAGAAGTTGTGGTTACTGAACATCGTTTGGTTATTCGAAAAATTTTAACAACTAATGAATTTTACCTGATTAATATTAGAAAAAGACAATAACTTCATTTAGATAAATTATACGAGAAAAAGACAAAAATAATCCGATTATTTTTGTCTTTTTCTTTTGTTTAATTTTAATGAAACAAAAATAAGCAGAAAAGAACACAAAAATATGAATTTTTTATCTTTGTAAGCGCATTATAATTCTGAGTGTAGAGAAAAGAAATTGAGGTGGAGTCATGAAATTAGGAATTGTTAGTGCGATTTTGGATCAAAGTGATTTTAAAGAAATGATTGATATTGTTGCTAGTAATGGATTGAATTGTGTTGAAGTTGCTTGTTGGCCGAATCAAAAAGCGACTAGGCGCTATGCTGGAGTTTCACATATCGATGTTGTTGATTTAACGGAGGCAAAAGCAAAAGAGTTGATTACGTATGCTACAGAGAAAAATGTTGAAATTTCTGCATTAGCGTATTATCCCAATCCATTGGATGAAGACTTAGAAAAACGTCAACAAGCAATTGAGCATTTGCATCGTCTGATTGATGCAGCAGTCCTCTTAAAGGTTCCGCTCGTTACAACGTTTATTGGTCGTATGCAATCGAAATCACTTGCCGAAAACTTAGCTGAAATGGAGCTTGTCTGGCAGCCGATTCTGGCTCATGCTGAAAATGCCGGAATTAAAATTGGGATAGAAAACTGTCCGATGTTTTTTACCGAAGATGAGTGGCCGGCAGGGCAAAATCTAATGACAACACCGCTGATTTGGCGTGAAGTATTTACCCGATTGACAAGTGAAGCTTTGGGACTAAATTACGATCCTTCCCATTTTGTTTGGCAACAGATTGATTATATTAAACCACTGTATGAATTTAAAGATAAAATTTTTCATGTGCATTATAAAGATATTAAACTTTATCCCGAAAAATTAGCAGATGTAGGTGTCATGTCAGCTCCGTTAAAATTTATGAGTCCAAAGTTACCAGGATTAGGAGATGTTGATTGGGGAAGTTACGTTTCAGCGCTAACAGATATTGGTTTTGAAGGTTGTAGTTGTATTGAAGTTGAAGATAAAGCATTTGAAAAAAATTATGAGGATGTCAAAAAATCGGTTACGTTGAGTACACGATATTTACGCAACTTTGTGATTTAAAAGAGAGGGAGGAAGTTGCCAATGTTCGCTATGCGAATGAAATTTAATAATGAAATCATTAAAAAGAAATCGTTTAGAGCGATATACATTAATGGGAAGAATAATGGTTTTTCATTTGATACCCAGTTAGCCTATTATCGTGGGCATTATTTATCAGATATTGATGTAATTGAAGTTTATGTAGATGGAGAAAAAATAGCAGAAGAAGCGGTAACTTTTGAATTAAATGAAAAAGAAATGCCTTTATACAAACTAAAGTATGCTGTGACAGAATTTTGGAGTCAAGTGAATAAGGCAACCATACATGTATTATATCCCAATGGCTTATCAGGTGAACATGAGATTGAGTTAAAGTTGGTTCTTCGAATTCCTTATATGCAAATTGGTCCTGATCATCAATTTATGCCCCTAGATTCAGGTGAAAAAGTAATGGTACGAATGGAGGCAGGCGAATAATGATCAAACTTGGTGTAACCTTATTTTGTTATGGAACAGAGTATGCGAGATACGAATATGACTTTGAAGAATGTGTTAAACAAGCTGCGTTAGCAGGAGCAAAAGGATATGAAATTGTTGGTTCGCAAATGCTACCTACTTACCCAAATGTTAGCAATGAATTTTTAGGGTTGATCAAAACGTTAACTGAAAAATATGATATTTGTCCGGTTGGTTACGGAGCGAATAATGATAAAGGATTAATGCATGATCGTAATTTGACTGATGAAGAGATGTTGGCTGATACGATCATTGATTTGAAAACCGCACATAAATTAGGATGCAAGGTAATGCGTGCGCAATATATGTTATCCCCGAAAGCCTTTGAGCGTTTAGCAGTTTATGCAGAACTTTATGATGTAAAAGTTGGCATTGAGATTCATAATCCGGAATCGCCACTATCTCCATTGATGAAACAATATCTAGCGGTAATTAAAAAAACGAAATCAACTCATCTAGGCTTAATTCCTGATTTTGGCTGCTTTGCTACAGCCCCTAATAAAGCGCATTGGATCAAAGCATTGGAAGTTGGAGTAGCGGAAGAACATTTACAATTAGCAGCCGAAATGCGTTATCAAGGAGTTCCATTGACGCAAGCAAGAGAGAGATTAACTAGTCTTAATGCTCATCCTGCAATTAATCAAGCATTACAAGGGATGTACGGTTTTGTCCAATTCAAACCAAAGGAAGAATTACCGAATTTATTAGCAGAATTAAAAGAAATTCTGCCATATTGTATAGAATTTCACGGGAAATTTCATTATTTGAGTGAAGAATTGATTGAACCAAGTATTCCTTATAAAGAGATTCTTTCGGTTATCAAAGAATCAGATTTTGATGGTTATCTGATTTGTGAATACGAGGACGAGCTATACTGTGGCGGTACTGAATTTACTAAACGACAACTAAAAATGGTCAAAAATTTATTGGCTATTGACGAAACTGAGAGGTGATAAATGAAAATCACTAAACAAATCATTGCCGACTTTTATGAAAATTTCTTTAATCAACAGCAATTAGCAATAGTAGATTTATTGATTGCAGAAAATTATATTCAACACAATGAATCGGTTGAACAAGGACGAAAAGGATTACTAAAAGCTTTTCAAGAAAAATTTACTTCTGATGAATATTTCCGTTTAGAAGTAGATCGGATTGTTTTAGAAGAAGAGTATGCTGTTGTTTTTGTACGAAGTGTGGATGAACAAAAAGCAACAAAAGCTCATGTTGTTGATTTATATCGAATAGAAAATAATCGCTTCGTTGAGCATTGGGATTACTTTGATAGGGGGAAAAAAGCATGGCAAAAAAAATGAATTTTGGAATCATCGGCTTTGGTTTCATGGGGCAAACACATGGTCAAACAATAGAAAAATTAGAATATGCTGAACTAATTGCAGTTTGCGATATCAATCAAAATCAGTTTGAATTTGCACCTACTGGTGTGAAAACATATGCTTCGGCAGATGAATTGTTAGCCAATCAGGAAATTGATACAGTGATTATTGCTGTACCGAATCAATTACATTTAGAAATGGTAGTTAAAGCAGCAAAAGCACACAAAGACATTATTTGTGAAAAGCCTTTAGCGATGAATTCAGCTGAAGTTGAAAAAATGATTGCTATTACTGAAAAAGAAAAAGTTCGTTTTACTGTTCATCATCAACGTCGGTGGGATCATGATTATCAAGTAGCAAAAGCAGTTTATGATCAAAATTTATTAGGAGATATTTATACGATCAAAAGTGCCTTATATGGTTTTAATGGGAATATGCATGATTGGCATATTTATCCAGAATTTGGTGGTGGAATGCTCTACGATTGGGGCGTTCATTTAATTGACCAAATGTTATGGATGTTTCCTGCAAAATTAAAAACAATTTATGCGGATGTTCGTAATGTGATTAATGAACAAGTAGACGATTATTTTAATATTCAATTGTATTTTGAAAATGGTGTAAATGCGCAAATCGAATTAGGAACATATTTTTTAAATAGTTCTGAAACTTGGTTTGAACGTCATTGGTTTTTAGGCGGCAGTCAGGGAAGTGCGAAAATAGATGGCTTTAATCCTAAAGGTGAAATCACGCGTACATCTGAATTATTAGGAAATGTACCTGGTCAAATCACGATGACTCATGCGGGTCCTACACGTAGCTTTGGTCCTGCACCAGAAGGTCGAATCATTGTAGAGGAATTACCGAAAGTTAATGTTTCTCATCAAATGTTTTTTGACAATTACTATGCTTCTATTCAAGGAAAAGAGACATTAGTCGTTCAAGTAACAGAAATTTTACGATTGATGAAAGTGGTTGAAGCCATTCGTGTTTCAGCAACTTATCATCAAAGTATTAATTTTGAATAATAATGAAATAGGTACGAGAGAAAGGAAGAAAATAAATGAAAAAACTTAGAATCGGTATTATTGGCTGTGGTGGAATTGCAAACAATAAACATTTTCCAGCCTTAAGTAGTCAAAATGATAAATGTGAAATGATCGCTTTTTGTGACACGCAAATTGATCGAGCGAAAGAAGCCTGTGAAAAATATGGCTCTGAAGGAGCAACTTACTATGAGAACTATCATGATTTATTAGCGGATGATTCTATCGATGTTGTTCATGTTTGTACACCTAATGTCAGTCATAGCCCAATTACAGTTGCTGCTTTTGAAGCAGGAAAACATGTGCTATGTGAAAAACCAATGGCCCATACACCTGAAGCTGCTAAATTAATGATGGACGCATGGAAAAAATCAGGGAAGAAATTTACAATCGGCTATCAAAATCGTTTTAGAAAAGAAGTGACTGCACTACATGAGTCTTGTGAGAAGGGGGATTTAGGAGAGATTTATTTTGCAAAAGCACATGCAATCCGTCGTAAAGCAGTTCCTACTTGGGGTGTTTTTCCTGATAAATCACAACAAGGTGGTGGTCCATTGATTGATATTGGTACTCATGCCTTAGATATTACATTATGGATGATGGATAACTACGATGTTGAGTCTGTCAATGGTTCTGTATTTAATAAGTTAGGGAATTTAGCAGGAGCAGAAGCTGGAAATTTATTTGGTCCTTGGGATACAGAAACATTTGAAGTAGAAGATTCAGCATTTGGCTTTATTAAAATGAAAGATGGTGCCACTATTTTCTTAGAAGCTTCATGGGCTTTGAATGTTTTAGAATCAAAAGAAGCAGCAACAACATTATGTGGAACGAAGGCTGGTGCCCAAATCGATGCTGGGATGAGTTATCCAGTAAATCAATTGACGTATAATCGTTCGACCAACGGCTTATTAACAGAAGAATCAATTAGTGCAGCTGGAAATATTGCCTTTTTTGAAGGCGGTGATTCTGCACCAGAGCGAATCGAAGCGAAACAATGGTTAGAAGCGATCTTAAATGATACAGAACCATTGGTTAAACCGGAACAAGCGTATAAAGTGACACAAGTTTTAGCAGCTATTTATCAATCTGCTGAAACAGGTAACGAAGTAAAACTGTAAACAGAACTATCTTTTTAGTAATTACGATTTTTTATAGAAAAAAAAAGTATTTGTCTGATGATCAGCTGAGTTTTATATACCTTTCATTACGAATTCGTGAGATAAAAAATTAAAATTTCGCGGATTATCTGATAAAGGTTTAAAGGATACACAGAGATTTAAGTGGAAGTATGAGGGCGGGCCAAAAGTAAACAGCACTTTTGTTCTATCTTCTAAAAATGAACAAATGGTGGTGCAAAAGTAGCTCCTTCGGAAATAAGCTAAAATTTACCAAAAATTTAAAGACCAATTTTCGGAAATACCTTCTTATTTCTTGGAGCTAATCCCTTTTGTCCAACCCCGTTTGAATCAAGAAAATGGGCGTCTCAAGATAATGAAATTAGAAAAAATAGCTAACGTTAGATTGAAACGACCTTAAAAATGAAGGAGGAGTTTTAATGTTTGAGAAGTATTTAGTGAATCCAGAAGGTTTTCGTAATGTAACAGAGCATAATCAAGTGATTGGTTATGAAGTTCAATTACGTATTCCA
Source organism: Enterococcus sp. LJL99 (assembly GCF_054871725.1). Taxonomy (NCBI): domain Bacteria; kingdom Bacillati; phylum Bacillota; class Bacilli; order Lactobacillales; family Enterococcaceae; genus Enterococcus; species Enterococcus sp. LJL99. The sequence goes on along the minus strand of NZ_JBTXLT010000013.1, from coordinate 52,433 downwards.
TATTATCGAGGAATTCCAATGAGCTGCGTAGAAGTTTTAGATTTAACGATTGACGATGAAAAAGTCTCTAATGACGAGATGTTGATTACTGTCAAAGGGGAAACCTTTACTTTTTCAGAATTACCAACAGTTATTAACCATCGATGGGAAATGATTGAAACAATCACTGTTTTTGTTAATAAAGTAGGTGGATTGACTGTGGGCGAACATAAAGTTCATGCATTTGTAAGTTTACGAATATCGTATTTACCATTCAATAATGTGGGCGATGATGAAAAAATATTAGTTTTAGAAGCATAGGAGGATGAAATCATGAGTCAAATCAAACGTGGTGTATCATTATATAGTTATCAAGATGAATTTTATACTGGAAAAATGAATTTAGAAGATTGTATTCGAGAAGCAGCAGAGACAGGAGCAAAAGGAATTGAGTTTTTACCTGAACAAATGTTACCAACATTCCCGAATTTGTCTGATGATTTTGTGAAACAGTGGCATGAATGGCTAGAAAAATATAATATGGAGCCTGTAGCATATGATGCTTTTTTAGACAATAAATTGTTTGCAAATCGTATGCTTACGACTTCAGAAAATGTTGAAATGATGAAACGAGATTTAAAACTTGCTAATCGTTTAGGATGTAAGATTTTACGAACGCTAGTTTCAACACCTTTAGAGGTTGTAAAACAAAGTTTACCTTACGCAGAAGAAGCAAATGTAAAAATCGCTTTAGAAGTCCATGCGCCATTTACTTTTGGAACTCCGTGGTTTGAAGAACGTTTGAACTACATTAAAGAAAGTGGGACTCAGTGGTTTGGTATCATGCCTGATTTTGGAATTTTTACCAAACGAATTGGTTCGATTTTTCAAGATAATTATATTCGTAAAGGTGGAACACCTGAAATCATTAAATTTGTTAGCGATAATTATGAAAACGGTTTAAATCGAGATGATACGTTTGAGCAAGTTTCTAAAATGAAAGAAGCAACCGAGGCAGATAAAAATTTCGCTGAATTTTGTCGTCATTTTGTTTATACAGATCCTAAAATACTTACAGAAAATATGCCTTACATTGTACACATTCATGGGAAATTCTATGATATCTCGGATGATTTACAAGAAACGAGTATCCCTTACTATGATGTAGTTTCTACTTTAAAAGAAGCAGGTTATAATGGCTATATTTGTAGTGAGTATGAAGGAAATCGTCATATTCAAGATTACATGGAAGTTGATAGTATAGAACAAGTTCGTCGTCATCAAGAAGTCTTGAAAAAAATAATCGGATAGCGGGGGATAGGATGATTAAGTTGATTGCATCTGATATGGATGGCACGTTGATTAATAGTCAACATATGATTTCTGAAAAGAATCGTCAAGCAATCAAAAAGGCACAAAGTCAAGGAATCGAATTTATTATTACAACAGGTAGAAGCTATGAAGATGCCTATCCGCAAGTTTTAGCTGCTGGATTGACCTGTAATTATTTAGTCATGAATGGGAGCGAGCTAAGAAATGCTAAAGGAGAAATTATCCAAAAGCTTTATTTGACCAATGAATTAGTCGAGCAAATCGTTGCTAAATTGATTGAAGCAGGTATGTTTGTCGAAGTTTACACGACAGGGGGAACCTTTTCTCCAAGTGATCCTGAGGCATGTAAATGGGCAGTTGCTACTAAAATCAATAATTTTCATCCGGAAATTTCTCTGGAAGAAGCTTACACTCAGGCGCAAGAGCATTTCTTGTATCGTGCAATCAATCCAATTGATTCGCTTCAAGTTGTATTTGATAAAAAATATGAAGTGGGGAAAATAATTAGTTTTTCCCCTGATAGAAATAAAATAGCTGAATTAAGACAAACACTTCCCGAATTATTTCCAGTGAATGTTACTGGTTCTTTTGCAATCAATTTAGAAATAACGAATCCTTTAGCTGATAAGGGAGAAGCCATCAAACGATATGCTAAAAGAAAACAAATCGATTTAGACGAAATCATGACAATCGGAGATAGTTATAATGATTTAGGAATGCTAAATAGTTTGTTCGGTTATACAGTAGCTATGGGAAATGCAATCGAAGAAGTGAAAGCTGAGGCAAAATATATCACAGATACAAATGATGATGATGGCGTTGCAAAAGCAATTGAACGATTTATATAGGTTAAAACTAAAAAAATGACAAAAGGGGATTTCATTATGAGTTTTGCTGATAATCTTGAAAAAATACAGTTAGTTGCGGAAAAAATCTCAGATAATCGCTATTTGAAAGCAGTCAGCAAAGGGATGGTTATGACTATTCCGGCGAGTATTACTGGAGCGATGTGTACTTTAGTCGCAAATTTACCGTTTGATGGTTATCAAAATTTTATTCAAGAGCATAATTTGAAAACACTGTTACTTTTACCTGGTATTTTTACAAGTAATATTATGGCTTTAATCGTTGTTTACTTTATAGCGTTCAACTTGTCTAAATCTTATAAAGTTGAAGGAATGTTTCCAGGATTTTTAGCAATTGTTTCTTTTTTGATTTTGACTCCGTTAGCGACTATTGAACAACAAGTTCATGATACAATTCGTCCTGTTGATTTTATTAGTTTTGACTATATTGGTTCCAAAGGAATGTTTGTTGGAATCATCGTTGGCTTAGTCGTAGCAAAACTATATAGTTGGTTTATCAATAATAATATTACGATTCATATGCCAGATAGTGTGCCGAGCTTTGTAGAAAAATCATTTAGTTCAATTATTCCATTTTTCTCAATCACATTTTTAATGGCAATCATTTCTTGGTTATTTACTTTTACAAGTTATGGTAGTGTTCATAGTTTAGTTTATAGTAGCTTGCAAGTACCGATTCAACAAATTGGCGGTTCTGTTGGTGGCGTTATGGTAGCGTATGCATTAATTGGCCTTTTCTGGTGGTTCGGAATTCATGGGAAAGCAATCATTTTTGGTGTCTATGCGCCAATCATTCAAACAATGACAATCGAAAATATGAACGCTGCGGCTGCTGGAACAACACCACCTAATTTAATCGACTTTGGTTTTACTTCTGTCTTTTTAGAAATTGGTGGCGGAGGTTGTGTATTAGGGTTATCAATTTGCTTTATCTTTTTAGCTAAAAGTGAACAGTACAAAAGTATTGGTCGAATCACAGGAATTCCAACTTTTTTTGGAATCAATGAACCAATTACATTTGGAACACCTGTTGTTTTAAATCCAGTGTTCTTAATTCCAACAGTTATTACACCCTTAATTACAGGTATGATTGGCTATTTTTCAATCACAAGTGGTTTAGTTCCTAGAATGGTTGGCGCGCAATTACCAACTGGAACACCAACTTTTGTGAACGCTTTTATTGCAGGAGGCTGGAGAATGCTGTTAGCGCAAATTGTTTGTATTGTTGTAGCAGTTGGCATTTATTATCCATTCTTTAGAACCGCGGATAATTTAGAATATAAAAAGGAAATAGAAGCTGTCAAAGAAAAGAAAGAGGATGTTGAAGTTGCGATTGAAAATGCTATTGCTGGTTGAGTGTGAGGAGGTCTAACAATGAAAAAAATTAATATTCTTTTGGTTTGTAATGCGGGGATGAGTACCAGTTTATTAGTGGAAAAAATTATAAAAGCTAGTGCGAATCACGACATTAAAGTTACGGTTGAAGCACAGCCTGTTGATGATGTGAAAAATCATTTAAAAAATCGTGATCTGATTTTGTTAGGTCCTCAGGTTCGTTTTAAAGAAAAACAAATTCGAGAACTTGTTCAAGACCAAATTCCAGTTTCAATAATTGATATGGCTGCTTATGGCACAATGAATGGTGAAAAAGTACTAGAACAAAGTATGGCTTTAATTGAAAATAGAAACTAAAAAAAGTTGAACGATGAGAAAATGTTGTGTTTTTTAGAAATAGAATAAGCTATACCTTTTAAAATAAGTCTTGAGAGATAAATTGAAAATGACGATGGATTTTGCTTCAAGCAACTTTTTATGACGATAATTCACGAAAAATATAATGATTATATGGATATCGTATCTAGTTAATGCTTAAAGAAAAGTACGTTTGTCACAACAATCACATTCAATTTATCTCTGGAAAGACTGTTTTTTACTACGTAAAAGCTTTTTTTGAACAAGAATCGAGATTAAAAATGAACTAGTATTGAAATCAAACGGGTTAACGTCTTTAATTATTCGATGCTGTTTTTATTTTTTAGAAATGGAGAGTATTATGAAGCAAGAAAAATTAACAATTAAAATAATTGGAGCCGTGATCTCCACTGGAATTCTATCTTTTTGTGGCGTTTTAGCGGAAACTGCTATGAATGTTGCGTTTCCAACATTAAAAGCGGAATTTGGCGTTGATACAGCAACTGTTCAATGGCTAATCACAATCTACCTCTTAGTTTTAGCTATTATCGTCCCGTTGTCTGGTTTTTTAAAGCATTCGTTTAAAAATAAACCACTCTTTTTAGGTGCAATAGGGTTATTTACTATAGGGATTGTTACTGCCGCTGTAGCCCCTACATTTCAAATTTTATTACTTGGTCGTGTTTTTCAAGGAATGGGAACTGGGATTGGCTTACCGTTGATGTTTAATATTATTTTAGAACAAGTACCACCAACGAAAATTGGGATGATGATGGGTGTTGGAACGATGGTTCCTGCGATTGCTCCTGCAATTGGACCGACGTTTGGCGGCTCTGTCGTGACTATTTTAGGTTGGCGTTACATTTTTGTACTGTTGATTCCAATCATTCTTGTTGCACTAATCATTAGTTTATTTACGATTGAACAGAAAAGTGAAATAAGCAAAAAAAACTTTGATTTAGTCAGCTTATTGATGATTTCTTGTTTTTTTATTGGAACAATTTTAGGTTTTAGTAATATAGGGAAATTCAACTTCTTTTCACTTGCAGTTTTCGGTTCTTTTATCCTTGCGGTTTTTGGTTTAGTCGGATTGATTATTCGCTCGAAAAAAGTTGTTGAACCAATTTTGCGCTTTGATTTATTAAAAAATCAGACTTACTGTATCCACGTTATTTGTTTCTTTATTATGCAGTTAGTTTTAATGGGACTCGTTTTCATCTTACCTAATTATATTCAAATAGTGAATGGCAGTTCTGCACAAATTTCAGGATTTGTGGTCTTACCTGGAGCTACATTAGGAGCGTTATTCACACCTTTTGCTGGTCGTATATTGGATCGATTTGGTGCAAAAAAACCAATCGTATTTGGCAGTTTGGTCATTTTTTTGTCTCTGATTTTATTTATGATATTCTGTGGAAAACTAAGCAATCTGATGATTGGTGTTTTTTATTTTATTTTTACGATGGGTATTGGTTTTTCTTTCGGGAATTTGATGACTAATGGATTAAAACAATTACAACATAAACAACAAGCTGATGGAAATGCGATTATCATGACTTTTCAACAATTTGCAGGTGCTTCAGGAACTGCCATTATTGCTGCGATAATCTCACAAAGTCAATCGAATCAACTAGTTGATTTTGCGCAGGCCACCATTGAAGGATCAAGAATAGGTTTTGTTTTTTTAATCGTATTTTTTTTCGTTGAACTATTATTGTTAGCTAAATTATTTTTTAGTAAAAAGATAGTGAGTACAAGCGATTCTAATAGAGCAGACAGCATTTAGCAGGAGGGAGAGGAGCGTACAGAATGATAAACAAATTAATTGGGATTGATATTGGTGGAACGGCTATAAAATTGGCAATCTTTGAAGAAAACGGCAAATTGATAAAGAAATGGCAAATTTCTACTAATATTACAGATGATGGAAGACATATTACGGATGAAATAATCACTAACATTCATTCGAATTTAGAAAAAAATAAAATTAGTAAAAGTGAAATCACAGGTATTGGAGTCGGAGTTCCAGGACCAGTTAATGAAAAATCAGTAATTAGAGCCGTTAATTTAGGTTGGTCTAACTACCCTTTAAAAGAGTTGCTAGAACAAGGAATTGGCGTACCAGTTACATTGATAAATGATGCGAATGCAGCAGCGTTAGGAGAATTTTGGCAAGGGACCAGTCAACAACTACAATCCATTGTTTTTGTCACTTTAGGAACAGGTGTGGGTGGAGGAGTTATAGTTAATGGTAAAATCTTAAATGGACAAAACTCTTCTGGAGGGGAAATTGGACATATTCCAGTAAAAAGCGAAGAAATTCGGATTTGTGGCTGCAAAAATCAAAATTGTTTAGAGTGCTATGGATCAGCCAATGGTTTAGTTCAAACGATGAATCTTATTTCTGGAAGCGAAATTGTGAAAAGTGCAAAAGAAGTTTTTATTTTAAGTGAAGAAGGGAATGTATTTGCAAAAGCCGCTTTAGCGAGTACTATTGATCATTTGGCAAGAGTAATTGCCGGTATTTTTAATACAATTGATCCTGAGGAATTAGTTATTGGTGGTGGATTATCAGAAGCTGGACAAGTGTTTTTAGAACCTTTGCAAAAGGCAATTGATCAGTATGTATTTCCACAAATTAGAGGAAATATCCAAATAAGAAAAGCTTCTTTAGGAAATGATGCAGGTGCTTATGGCGCAGCCTATCAAATCAAACAACGTTTAACAGAGAGGCAATCATGATTAGATTGGTGGCGTTAGATCTTGATGGTACGTTACTTGATGAAAAAGGTGACATTTCTGAATCAACACTTCAAACGATTTTTCAGCTTAGAACGAATGGAATCAAAATTGTTTTATGTACAGGACGTCCATTTTATAGTTTAGCTCCTATTATTAAAAAATTAAAAATAACTGGTCCTAAAGAATATGTTGTTAGTTTTAATGGCGCTTTGTTAAGTGATACACAAGGGACAACTAAATTATTTGAAAAAAAACTTTCTTTTGAATCACTTAAAGAAATCAAAGCATTAAGTGAACGACTAAATATTTCCTATCATGTTCAAAGTCATTCGGGAATTTTTACTTCACAATCTAAAATTGATCTTTATACAGCGTATGATGCTTATTTAAATCAGACTTCGATTCATTATATTGAAAGCTCTGATTTCAGAGAAATTGATAGTTATAAGATACTGTTTGTTGGCAAAAAAGGAGCTCTTCAAACAATCATTTCTCAAATTCCAAATGAGTTCAAACAAAGGTACAATACAATGCAAAGCTTGGACTATTTTTATGAATTTATACATCGAGAAGCTAGCAAAGGAAAAGCATTACAAGTGTTAGCGGAATATTTAGGGATTTCTCCTTCAGAGATAATGGCAATTGGCGATAACGAAAATGATCTTTCAATGTTAAAGTATGCCGGTGTAAGTGTTGCGATGGGGAATGCTGATGACGTAATCAAACGACAAACGAATCATATTACTAAAACAAATCAAGAAGAAGGGGTTCGTTTTTCGTTGCTGAAATTGCAACAAAATTGTCATTTTAAATAGTCAAAAGCAATTGAGCTTATAAGTTAAGGATGGAGTGTAACAATATTTTATAGACAAAAAACGAGGTTGAGACAAAAGCAAAAATAACTTTTGTTTTATGACGACCTTGATAAATGGTGTGAGCAGAAGCAGCTCCTACAAAAATAAGCGACAAATCACAAAAATTTGAAAACCAATTTTCATGATTTGTCGCTAATTTCTTGGAGTTAAACACTTCTGTCCCAATCTTTCGTTTGTCAAGTGAATAACAAATATTTTTAAATTAAATTCCAGAAAATAAGAGAGCTTGGGAAAGTTCGCGCTTACGAACATTTCGAGGTAAGAAACAACGAATTTCATCTTCATTAAAGCCGATTTGTAATCTTTTTTCATCAATTAAAATTGGACGGCGTAACAGACCTGGATTTTTTTCAATTAATTCTAATAGTTCGTATAAGGATAAATCATCTAAATTTTTTCTTAATTTTTGAAATACTTTTGAACGCGTTGAAATGATATCTTCTGTACCATTTTCAGTCAATGAAAGTATTCTTTTTATTTCTTCTAATGTTATTGATGAGTTCATAAAATTCTTTTCTTCAAATACCACTTCGTGGTCGCTTAACCATTTTTTTGCCTTTCTACATGAAGTACAACTTGGAGCAGTATAGAGTCTTAACATTCCATTCAATTCCTTCCGAAATAAATACAATTGGTAAATATCTTTAAACATAATAATACCTAATATATATGAAATTCTCAACTTAAATGCTCAAAAAATGATAAAAAAACAAATAAATAACACTTACAATAATACTCTATTAATAATAATTGTTATTTATAAAAAAATAATGAGAATTACTAATTTTTTATATTAGGAAGTGTTATTTAATGATTTTTTTTATTCTTTTGCTAAAGGCAGACATAATTATGTATTAAATAAGAATGACCTTTATGGAGTAAAAAAAGGGAATTTTTTAGAATTTTAAGGATTTATTTCGTACTAAATGAGGATTGGAATAAAAAACTGAAATAAAAAAAATCAACTTTTTTATTTCAGTTTTTTAAATTAGATTGAGATAGTTTTATTCTTTAGTTAGACAAGATAGACTGAAAGTTACTCTTGATTCGTTGGATTTTGATTTTCAGCATTATTAGTTTGTTCATTTTTATCTTGAGAAGCTCTTTTGAAGATAGAAGTAGAATAAATGAGTTCGTCTTCTTGTTTATCTTCTTTTGGATAAGGCAATACATATAGCTCATCTTCTAATGCAGTCTGCTCAGAATAAGTGGTTGAATTTGAGTAAGATTGCTCTGATTGCGTTGTGTTATACATCTCTCGATTTGCTTCAGTTTGATTATAAGAGTAATGCTCTGAATGTTCATTTAAATAATTAGTATCACTATTTCCAGAGGCGGTCATTGTGATAGGTGAAGAATCAATTGGTTGCGTAGGTTCTTGAGTAGTTACTGAAGGACTAACAGATGTGGTGGTTTTCTTCTGTTTTTTCGTTCCTTTAGCAGTCATAGTAAGATAAACAATTAGTGCAATCATGATAACCGTTAAAATAATTAGAAAAATAAACATATTATATGAAATAAACATAACGGTCCTCCTTTACTTTCTTGGAAATTATCCTCCTCTAGTTTATCAAAGTTTATAGATAGAGTCATCTTTTTTCTTTTTGAATTTTTTCAAGCTCTTTTTATTTACAACATACAAATGAAAGACTAAGATAGGAAATGTGAATAGTTTCGTAATAGACTTTTTTTTGTTTTAACAATCTAGTCAAAATAGAGTATGTATATTTAAATACGGCCGCTGAATTTGTATGTTGAAATAACCAATAGTTGCTGGGATTGTCAAAAATTTCTGGATGATGTTTAGGAAAATAATTAGTAAAATAAATGATGAAAAAGTAAGTATTTTTATAAGAATGAAAGAATATTGTTGGTTTTTGCTGGTTTGTGGTAAACTATAGAAAGTAACTTTTTGGAGGAATGAGTTTGAAGTCAAAAGAGACGATACATACAGTTTTATTTTTCGGTGGATTAATCATTGTCCTTTTTTTATTGCGACAATTTGTTTTTACACCAGTGGTAGTGAAGGGACATTCAATGGATCCAACATTGGCTGATGGCGAACGAGTAATCGCCTTAAAGAACACTAAAATAAAACGATTCGATATAGTAACATTTCCGGCACCTGATGAACCAAAGAAAAATTATATTAAACGGGTGATTGGTTTGCCTGGTGATACGATTAAGTTTGAAGATGGTGTACTCTATATTAATGATGAAAAAGTTGATGAACCTTATTTAGATGAATTTACCAAAGAAATTACTGATGGGACTCCTTTAACTAGTGATTTTACACTTGAAGAAGTGACTGGTGAAACAACTGTGCCAGAGGGCAGCTACTTTGTGATGGGAGACAACCGTAGAAATTCAAAAGATAGTCGAATGATTGGGTTTATTGGTAAGGATAAAATTTTGGGCGATGTAAAATTTGTTATGTGGCCGTTCAATCGTTTTGGTGTGTTAAAAACAGACTAAACGGTGTCATGGTAATTAATCAAAAATAGCAGCAACTATTACGTAAATAAGCGATAAATTACAAAAAATCTAACTGTATTTTTTGTGATTTATCGCTTATTTCTTGATGTTTTGTAGTTCTATTTTAATCTTGTTTTTGTTCTTTTTATTGGACAACCAATTTACACAGAAACTATGATAAACTAATAGGATGATAAGGTTTTGAAAGAGGTGGATGATGAGTTTACAATTTGTCAGAGGGACAAGTAATATGGATTTAGAAAAAGCTTTATTACAGGCTTCAACTGATTGGTTAAATCAAAATGAGAAGCATGAAGTTTTTTATTTAGTCCCGAATCATATGAAATTTGAACAAGAAATCAGATTATTAAAACAATTGAAAAATCAATTAGTGACAGTTTCTGATTCAGTTGCGACAACTCGTTTACAAGTGTTTAGTTTTTACCGTTTAGCTTGGTATTACTTGCAAAATACAAAGTACTATAGTTCGGAGCTTTTAACAGAAGCAGGCGCAGCGATGATCTTTCGAAAAATTTTAGTTGAAAATGAAGAGCAGTTACAAGTTTTTCGTGGTGAAGTCAACAAAGCTGGGTTTATTCAACAACTGTATGAACTTTATGAGGAAATGAAAGATGGAAATATTGCAATAGATGATTTAGGTAAGATGGCTAGTATAAAAAAGACGGATGCAAAACAGTTAGATCTTCAGTTGAAAATTCAAGACTTACAACTTATTTTTACTAAGTATGAAGCTCAAATGTTAGCATACGGAATTAAATCTTCTGAAATCATTGATTATTTAAGTATGTTTTTAGCAGAACAAGACTTAAGTCAAGTTTTATTTGTGGTCAGTGGTTATCATCATTTTTCTGCTCGAGAATTAAAGTTATTAGCAACGTTGATGAAACGTGGAGGGCAAGTAAAAATCTCTCTCGTACTTGATAAGAAATATCCTAACGAGCCACCATTAGTGCAAGATTTATTCTATGAGACTGGTTCAACGTATTATCAACTCTATCAATTAGCAAGACAAGCAAAAGTAGAAATTTTACCTGATTATATTGAGCAAATAAACTACTTAACTAAAAGCCAAGAAATCGAAATGATTGAAAACTATTGGATTGAAGCGCAAAAAAGAGTTTCTATTAAAGAAAAGAAAAAACTTCCGAACAACCAAGTTCAACTTTGGTGTGCTGAAAATCCTAAAGAGGAAATTAGTCATATCGCTAAAGAAATTAGACGTTTGGTTGTGGAGCAAGGGTATCGCTATAAAGATATTCAATTATTGACAAGGGAACTTAATACCTATGAAACAATTATTGAACCTATTTTTACCATACATGAAATTCCGCTTTATCTAGATCGAGATATGGCAATGGAGCAGCATCCTCTAGTGGCGTTTATTCAATCCTTATTTTCAATCCATAATTATCACTATCGTTATCGGGATGTTTTACGATTTTTACGAACAGAACTATTTATTCCAGAATTAAAAGAAATTGATAGTTCAAATTGGTCAGTTGAACGTGATAAATGGCGAAGAAAAGTCGATCGAACTGAAAATGTGGTCTTAGCATATGGTTATGAAGGGTATCATTGGACACAAGCAAAAGATTGGCAATTTATTCGTTACGATTTTGAAGCAGGAAAAAAAGATGATACAGTTCTGTTAGAACAAGAATCGAATCAAATTCGACAAACAATTCAAAAAACGATTCCTACCTTATTTACGGATTTGGAACAGGCAAGAAATGGTATTGAAGGTGCAACGATTTTTTATCGCTTTTTAGAAGAAGCTGGTGTAGAACAACAATTGATGATGTGGCGTACTCAAGCAATCGATAAGGGACTTTTAGAAGAAGCGCGGAATCATGAACAAACATGGGAAGCATTGATGAATTTACTTGATGAATATGTCACGATTTATGGAGAAACTTCTTTTGAATTGGACGCTTTCCAAGAGATATTTGCGAGTGGATTAGAAGGATTACGCTATAATAAGGTTCCTACAGCGATTGATCAAGTTCAAGTTCGAGCGGTTGATTTAGCTTATCCTGGGCAAGCGAAAGTCATTTTTGCAATTGGAATGACAGATCAAGTCCTTCCTCAAAAAATTGAAAACAAAAGTTTACTGTCAGATGAAGAACGGGGATTTGTTAACGATGAATTAGCAGAGGATCAATTTTTATTTAATAATAGTCGAAAAAGTATGGCAAAAGAACCGTTCAATGCCTATATTCTATTTTCTTCTGCGACAGAGCGCTTATATTTTTCGTATCCAAGTGTTAAAGATACTACGAAACATGTTAAAGTATCGCCTTATTTAGAGAGTCTTCGTCAAGCTTTAGCAATCACAGTACAATCAAAAAATGCATTGACTATTTTGGATGATGAACAGACTAGTCTGCACCATATTGCGACGTATCGAACATTGATCGGTGAGCTAACAAATTTAAAGAGACAAAAAATTGAGACACAAGTAGGAATTTTACCGCTATGGCTGAGTCTTGAGCAAGCACTGATGAAAACCACGCAAAATCAATTTGCCCTTCGTGTATTTGAAAGCTTGACTCATAAAAATATTCCAGAAAATCTGGGGGCTGAGTTAGCTGAAGCTTTGTATGGCAAGGATATTTATACGTCGGTTTCTCGGATGGAAAGTTTCTATCATTGTCAATATCAATATTTCACTCGTTTTGGTTTGGGATTGAAAGAACGTGACCGCTTTGAGTTATCTCCTGCAGCGACTGGAGAGTTTTTCCATGAAGCCCTAGATCAATTTTTTAAATTGTTGATTATGAGTAATAAACAATTATCTTCTTTAAGCGAGAAGGAAGTTGAACAATTTACAGAACAAATCTTGGCTGCTGTTTTTGGTGAGGCTAAATTTTCTATTTTAGATTCATCTAGTCGGATGAATTATATTCGTTATCAGTTAGGCCAAACAATCAAAAAAGTAAGCTGGGCTTTAAAAAAACAAAGCGAGCGGAGCGGGATGAGTACCATTCAAACCGAAATTTTATTTGGTCAAATTGCTAGTCAAAAGGGAATCAAAGGATTAGAATTACCGTTACAAAATAATGGGAAAATCAGTGTGCGTGGTAAAATCGATCGACTAGATCAGTTAGTCACACCTGAAGCAATATACTTAAGTGTCATCGATTATAAATCTAGTCATAAAAAATTCAATATAACGGAAGCCTATTATGGTTTAGCAATGCAAATGTTAACCTATCTAGATGTTGCGTTGATGGATGCTGTTCATTTAATTGGTCAACCTGCTAAACCGGCAGGATCATTGTATTTACATGTTCAAAATCCAACACTACCGTTTGTCCAACCTGATCAAATCGAAAAGCAACTATTGAAAAAATTCCAGTATGACGGACTTTTAATCAATGATCCCGTACTAATGGAAAATTTAGATAAGAGTTTAGAAGCCAAACAAAGTTCGTTACTATTTCCAATTGAAGAATCAGCAAAAGAAATCATTAAACCAGGTAGAAGACAAGAAGACAAATTCGTTTCTGAACCAGAATTGGATAGTTTGATCCAACATAATCGAAGTAAATTTGTTGAAGCTGGAAATAAAATCATTGGCGGCGATATTGCGTTAAATCCTGCATATCAAGGGAAAGAACGAATTGCTTGTCGTTATTGCCCTTTTAGAAGCGTATGTGATTTCGATGTGATGCTACAAGAAAATAATTATCATCGAATTGAACAACTTTCGAAAAAAGAAGTCATGACTCGGTTGATCAATGATGAAAAAGGAGGCGAAGCAGATGAGTAAAAAGATACCATTACGACCCGAAAATGAAAAATTTACCGATAATCAATGGCAAGCGGTTTTTGATGGAGGGGAGAATATTCTAGTTTCTGCTTCAGCTGGTTCTGGTAAAACAACAGTTCTCGTTCGTCGGGTTATCGAAAAGTTAAAAAGCGGAACAGATATCGACCGATTATTAATTGTGACGTATACTGAAGCGGCTGCTAAAGAAATGAAAGAGCGAATTCAAATTGCCCTGCAAGAAGCAATTAATACTGAAAGTGATCCAGATCGGAAACAGCATTTTTCGAGACAATTATCATTATTACCCACCGCGAATATTAGTACGTTGCATGCTTTTTGTTTAACAGTTATTCGTCGCTTTTATTATTTAATTGAAATGGACCCAGTTTTTCGTCTATTAACGGATGAAACGGAGATGTTATTATTAAAAGAAGATGTTTGGGATGAATTGAGAGAGCAGTTTTACGCTGAAAATAAAGAAAGTTTCTATCAATTGACGGCAAATTTTTCCAATGATCGCAGTGATGAAGGCTTGACTCGTTTGATTTTTTCGATGTATGAATTTGCTAAAGCAAACCCTGATCCAGATCACTGGATTAATGAATTGACGGCTGCTTATCAAGTAGAAAACAAATTGGGTGATTCTAATTTGTACCAAGAATTTCTGAAACCTCCTGTTGTTGATACATTGATTCGTTCCATTGATCGCTATACCGAAATGATTCAGTTGACAGAAGGGGAGCCAAAATTTAAAAAAATCATGGTCTTGGCGCAAAATGAAAAACTACAGGCAGAAACCTTAGTGAGTTTTCTTTATGATGATGATTTAGAAGCTGCTTTTGAATTTAGTAAGGAACTAGTTTTTGAACGATATCCGACAGTTCGAGCAGAAGAGTATAAAGAAACGGCTGCCCAAGCTAAAGGTCTTCGTGAGCAAAATAAAAAAGTGTTGAATAAAGTAATTGAAGATCTATTTACTATATCACCAGCTGAAATGAAAAAGGTAATGGAAAGCGCGCAACCAATCGTCAGTGAGATGGCCTCTGTTGGGCAGGCGTTTATTAATGCTTATACCGAAGAAAAACTTAAAAAAGGACTTGTTGATTTTAACGACTTAGAACACTTTACCTTAGATATTTTAGTGAATAAGGAGCAAACAGAATGGCAAGCGAGTGAAGCTTCTAACTATTATCGACAAAAATTTGATGAAGTTTTAGTGGATGAATACCAAGATATCAATCGCTTGCAAGAAACGATTATCTACTGGTTAAGAAGGCCAGAAGCGAATCAAGGGAATCTTTTTATGGTCGGGGATGTGAAGCAATCGATTTATTCTTTCCGTTTGGCAGATCCGACGTTATTTATAGAAAAATATAATCAATATGGCAAAAATGAAGATGGCAAAAGAATTGTTCTTGCAGAAAATTTTCGTTCAAGAAAAAATGTTTTAGATTTTACGAATTTAGTTTTTGAACAATTGATGGATGAACGAGTGGGACAAATTACTTATGATGAGGCTGCTCGTTTGGTTCACGGATTTGATCAGTTTCCTGAAGTAGCAAATTACGATACAGAATTATTAATCTACGAAAAAAAATCGGACACAAATCTTGAAGAAGAACCGATTTTGGGAGAGTCAGATTTACTTTTAGAAGATAAAACTGAAGGCGAATTGCATATGACGGCATTGAAAATCAAAGAATTAGTCGAGCAAGGCTATTTGATTTATGATAAAAAAACGAAAGAAAATCGTCCAGTTAGGTATCAGGATATTGTTTTATTAACACCTACTAAAAAGAATAATCTAACAATTTTAGATATTTTTAAAACAGTCGGAATTCCATTGCAAGTGAATGATGCGCAAAACTATTTTCAAGCAACTGAAATTCGAACAATGGTAGCTTTATTACAACTTATCGATAATCCATACCAAGATATTCCGTTAGCAGCAGTTTTACGATCGCCGCTGGTTGGTTTAAAAGAAAGTGAGCTATCATTGATTCGTATCACTGCTAAAGAAAAAACTTACTATGAAGCATTTTTACAGTTTAACCATAAAGTTCATCAAACGAATCAAGAAATAACTTTGCAAAAGAAAACACAAGCTTTTGCTAAATTATTAGAAAAATGGCGCGAAATGGCGCGGAGAAATCAACTAGCTACTTTGATTTGGGAAATTTATCGGGATACCGCTTATTTGGATTACGTTGGTGGAATGCCTGCCGGGAAACAACGGCAAGCCAATTTATATGCTTTGGTGGATCGTGCAAATGCTTATGAACAAACAAGTTTTAGAGGGTTATTTCAATTTGTTCGATTTATTGAAAAAATGCAAGAAAAAGACAAAGATTTAGCTGAACCAGTTATTTTAAGTGAAGAAAACTCTGTTCGTGTGATGACCATTCATGCTAGTAAAGGGTTAGAATTTCCTGTTGTTTTTGTGTTGGATATGACCAAAGAATTTAATTTAGGCGATTTAAATGAGCGCTATCTTTTTGATGATCGCTTAGGTGTAGGAATTCGATATCTAGACCCAGACCAACGATTGTTGTATGATACCTTACCATTTTTAGCGATTAAACAAGTTAAATTACGTAAATTATTATCTGAAGAAATGCGGAAACTATATGTTGCTTTGACAAGAGCGGAGCAAAAGTTGTTTTTAGTTGGCTCATACAATGACAAAGAAGCGACCTTTAAAGAGTGGTTAAAAGTAGCAGATGTAATGACAAAAGTATTACCTTCAGAAAATCGCTTACAAGGAAAGAGTAGTTTGATGAATTGGGTTGGTATGACATTGATTCGGCATAATAAAATGAATGATTTTCAAACGGAGTTTTCTACTGAAAAAATTGCGGCAATCACTGAGCATCCTGCTTCATTCCAGCTTACATTTGTTCAACAAGCAACCATCAGAGAGCAAATGGAAAAGCTGACCTTTATTTTGGAGGAAGAAGAACCACAAGCTTTGGCTTCTAGCTCAGAAAAAAGTAGTATTGAGAGCGCTCGAAAACTATTAGATTTTACCTATCCATATGAACTTGCGACAAAAACAACCAATTATCAATCTGTTTCGGAAATCAAACGTATTTTTGAAGATCCTGATAATAAAGAAATTCATAAGTTAGATGTTCAGGCTGAAAGAAAACAATCTCCTCATGCCTTAATTGTTCATCGAATGAGTGAAGGAGGTCTTGGTAAACCTAAATTTATTGAATCGATTCGAAAACCTTCAGCGACAGAAATTGGAACCGCTACTCATTCGATTCTACAGTTAATTGATTTAACGCAAGAACCAACCGAAGCTAGTTTAGAAAAATTAATTGAAGAATTAGTTCAAGCCAAGATTATTCAACCAACAATTGCGCAAGTAATCGATCGTTCGAAGATTATGGCCTTTTACCAAACTAATTTGGGGCGTCTTTTAATTGAAAAATCAAATCAAGTAGTGAGAGAACAACCTTTTTCAATGTTAATGGATGCTCGTGAATTGATTAAAGACTATCCTGATTTTACTGAGGATGACTTATTGATTCACGGGATGATTGATGGCTACATTGAAGAAGAAAATGAATGTCTCTTATATGATTACAAAACAGATCATGTAGTAGATATTGAAGATTGTAAAGCAATTGAAAAAGTCATCAATCGTTACCGCGGACAATTAACGCTTTATCGAAAAGCACTAGCGGAGTCAACGAAAAAAGAAGTTAGTAAGGTTGTATTAATATTATTATCCGCTGGAGTAATTATCGATATGGATAGTGAAAAGATCATAGAGAGAATGGAAGACTAAGCATTATCACTTACAAATTGTAAGTGGTATGCTATAATCAAGACACGAGGTGAGGAAAATGGAGCAAGTGAAGACGACTGATTTTTCTCTTTGTCCGAAGTTTGAAAAAGCCTTTGCGATTTTAGGGAAAAAGTGGAATGGATTGATTATTGATGTGCTTTTGGAAAGTGGCCCGCAACGCTTTGGTGAATTAAGACAAAAAATTCCTGTATTAAGTGATCGTGTCTTGGTCGAGCGATTAAAAGAGCTTGAATCGGAAGGGATTATTGCTAGAGAAGTTTGTTGTAGTGAAAGTAGTCGTTTAGATTACTTATTGACTGAAAAAGGTGAAGATTTACAGCATGCTATGGAACAAATTCAACAATGGGCAGAAAAATGGGTGACTTCGGAAGAATGCAGTTGACCAACCGCGAAACTTCTTGTAAACTAAAGTCAATTGAATAATTTAAAACGAAGACGGAAACAAGTAATTTGTATAGAGTGACAGAAGGGAAAATCTACCTTAGACTGCAAGTAGATTGTATACTCTGCAAGTGAAATTCATTTCCTGAGTTTGTTTGTTTTTAAGTTGATTTTCAGCAACTAACTAAAACAGACCGGTAATCACCGTTATTAAAATTGAGTGCTTGACTTGTTGATTCAAAGTCATGAAGTAGGATGGTAACACGATAGCTCGTTCCTGATTAGTAGGACGAACTATCGTGTTTTTTTGTGGAAAAATGGTTGCGACAAAAGTAAAAAAATAATATTTTTACGTGATTGCTAATTATTTTTTAGCAAATCGCTTTTTCTCAATTTCAATTTCTCATGAAAAAAATTTAAACAATGAAAGGATCAAAAAAATGACAGTAAAAGCTCAGCTAGAAGCGCTAAAAGAAGAAACGTTAAATAAAATTGAAGCAGTGACCGATTTAAAAGAATTAAATCAAATTAGAGTAGAAACATTAGGTAAAAAGGGTCCTATCACTGAAGTCTTAAGAGGAATGAAAGATTTGTCCGCAGAAGAACGTCCGGTTGTCGGAAGTTTTGCTAATGAAATACGTGATCTTTTAACCGATGCATTAGAAGACCGAAAAACGACTTTAGAATCAGCGGCCTTAACAGCGGCACTAGAAAAAGAAACACTCGATGTAACATTACCTGGCAAGCAAGTAAATCATGGAACACGTCATGTATTGTCACAAGTAGTAGAAGAAATCGAAGATATTTTTGTTGGTATGGGCTATCAAATCGTTGAAGGATATGAAGTTGAATCGGACCACTATAACTTTGAACGAATGAATTTGCCGAAAGATCATCCAGCTAGAGATATGCAAGATACATTTTATATTTCTGATGAAATTTTGATTCGAACACATACTTCTCCAGTTCAAGCGCGAACTATGGAAAAACATGATTTTTCTCAAGGTGCATTACGAATGATTTCACCAGGGAAAGTATTCCGTCGCGATACAGATGATGCAACACACAGTCATCAATTTCATCAAATTGAAGGATTAGTGATTGACAAAAATATTACGATGGGGGATTTAAAAGGCACACTTGAAGTCGTAATGAAAAAAATGTTTGGTGCAGATCGTAAAATACGTTTACGTCCAAGTTATTTCCCATTTACAGAACCCTCTGTTGAAGTCGACGTTAGTTGTTTCAAATGTGGCGGAAAAGGCTGTAATGTTTGTAAACAAACGGGTTGGATTGAAATTTTAGGTGCAGGTATGGTACATCCGGATGTATTGAAGATGTCTGGGATTGATCCAAATGAATATACAGGTTTTGCTTTTGGGCTTGGACCTGATCGTGTAGCAATGTTACGTTACGGAGTCAATGATATTCGTAACTTTTATCAAAATGATTTACGGTTCTTAAATCAATTCAAGGTAAAGGAGTAATCGAGCATGTTAGTTTCTTATAAATGGTTAAATGAATATCTAGACCTTTCAGGTGTTTCTGCTACTGATTTAGCAGATCAACTTTCTTTGACAGGAATCGAAGTTGAAGCGGTAGAAGTGCCAGAAGAAGGGTTGAAAAAAATTGTAGTTGGCGAGGTCATCGAATGCATTCCTCATCCAGACTCGGATCACTTATCAATTTGTCAAGTGAATATTGGTGAAGAAGAATTGTCACAAATCGTTTGTGGTGCTCCGAATGTAAAACAAGGAATGAAAGTGATTGTCGCTTTACCAGGTTCTCGTGTAGCGGGAAATCAAAAAATCAAAAAAGGGAAAATCAGAGGAGAAGTATCCTATGGAATGCTGTGTTCACTAGAAGAATTAGGTTATTCTGATAGTGTTGTACCGAAAGCTTACGCTGATGGTATTTATGGTATGCCACAAGAAGCAGTCAATGGAACGCCTGTTTTTCCTTATTTAGACATGGATGATTCGATTATTGAATTATCAATCACACCCAATCGTGCAGATGCTTTAAGTATTCGTGGCGTTGCACATGAAGTCGGAGCGATTTATCGTCAAACTCCTCAATTTAAGGAGTTTGAATTAGAAGAAGATAAAACAGAAAAAACAGCGGACTATCTTCAAGTTGATGTAGCAGATGCGAAAGATGCACCAGCGTATCAAATTCGTGTAATTAAAAATGTAAAAATCGCAGAAAGTCCTTTATGGTTACAAAATCGCTTAATGCATGAAGGGATTCGTCCAATCAATAATGTAGTAGATATCACAAATTATATTTTATTACTCTTTGGGCAACCATTACATGCATTTGATTATGATAAATTAGCAAGCAAATCGATTTTGGTTCGCCGAGCAAATGCCGATGAAGAACTAGTAACTTTGGATGGCGAAACGAGAAAACTTTCTTCAGATAACTTAGTCATTACTAATGGTGAAATTCCAGTTGCTTTAGCAGGTGTGATGGGAGGAGCAAATTCTGAAATTACTGACGAAACAACAACTGTTGCTTTAGAAGCGGCATTATTTAACCCGTTGTTAGTTCGTAGAACCTCTAAAGAATTTAATTTGCGTAGTGAATCTTCAAGCCGTTTTGAAAAAGGAATCAATCAAGCAACGATTGCTCAAGCATGTGATGCTGCGGCAGTGATGATTGCACAATTAGCTGGTGGTCAAGTAGTCAGTCAACCTGCTATTGGTTCAGAAATTACACCAGAAGACGTTTCAATTCCAATTGAATTATTCCGTATAAATCAATACTTAGGAACAGATATGACGGAAGAAACTGTCAATGAAATTTTTGAAGCTTTAGGTTTTGATTATCAAAATCATGAAGGTTCGTATACAGTTACTGTGCCGCCAAGACGTTGGGATATTAGTATTGAAGCTGATTTAATCGAAGAGGTTGCTCGTATTTATGGATATGACAATTTACCTTCAACGTTGCCAAGTGGCGAAACGGTTGCCGGAAGTTTGACTGACGGTCAGTTATTCGTTCGCAAAGTAAAAGGGTTACTTGAAGGTTGTGGCGCGACAGAAGCGATTAGTTATGCGTTGACAACAGAAGAGAAGTCTCGTCAATTTACAATGAAAGAAAGTTTGATTACTAGACTTCAATGGCCGATGAGTGAAGACCGCTCTGTTTTAAGAATGAATTTGATTTCTGGTTTGTTAGACGACCTAGCTTACAATGTTGCTCGTAAAAATACTGATGTAACACTTTATGAAGTAGGGCGCGTCTTTTACCAAGAGGAAGATTCACTGAAAAAATTACCAACAGAAGAAAATCATGTTGGACTGGTATTGTCGGGAAATAAAACAGTTAAGGATTGGCAAACTCAAGTAACAGCCGTTGATTTTTATTCAGCAAAAGGCATCTTAGATATGGTATTTGATTCCTTTGGTTTATCTTCAGTTATTACGTATGAAGCAACGAAAGAAATGCCTGAAATGCATCCTGGAAGAACTGCTTTGATCAAGTTGAATGACCAAGTGATTGGTTTTGTCGGACAAGTTCATCCTTCGATAGCGAAAGCATATGATATTCCTGAAAGCTATGTTGCTGAATTAAATATTCAAGCACTAATAGAATCGGAAAAACCAACTTTTGTTTATGAAGCAGTAACAAAATTCCCTGCAGTTTCACGTGATATTGCCTTACTTGTAGATGAACACGTAACAAATCAAGAAATTAGTTCAATTATTAAGCAAAATGCTGGGAAATTCTTGAAAGATATTCGTCTATTCGATGTTTACCAAGGAGAAAATATTTCAGATGGTAAAAAATCAATGGCGTATAGCCTGACTTTCGTTAATCCAGAAGCTACATTGGTCGATGAAGAAATCAATCAATCAATGACGAAAGTAGAAAAAGCTTTAACACAAGCTTTGAATATTACAGTTAGATAACTAAAGAGAAAAAGCAGTGGAGATTCCAAGTGATTAGGATTCTCCACTGCTTTTTAGTTATTTTATTCACTCATTTGTACTAATAACCCTTTGCCCAACCTCTTGAAAGCCATCTAGAAAATTGAGAAATTGAAAAGTTGATGACAAAATAGATCAATGCTACGATGCCGTATAATACAAAAACTTGTTCAGTTTGAGAATAACGTCCCATTAAGATATAGGATTTTCCAAGTAATTCCTGTAATGCAATTACAGAGAATAAGAAACTAGTATCTTTAATGACTGTTACAAATTGCGAAACAATCGCTGGTAAAACATTGCGGATCGCTTGAGGTAAGACAACAAAACGAATAATTTGAAGTTTGCTAAATCCTTGAGAGCGAGCAGCTTCTTTTTGTCCTTTGTCAACACCATTTAAGCCGCCACGGATAATTTCAGCTAAAGCAGCGGTGGTGAATACGGTAAAACTAACAATTCCCGCTGGTGTAGATTTGACCTGGAAAACTAGAAAAATGACATATATCCAAAGTAAATTTGGAATATTGCGCACAACCTCGATGTAAAAACCTGCAACATAACGAAGAGGTCCATGCTTTTGATTTCTTAAAACGGCTAAAATTGTACCGAATATTGTACTCAATACAATTGATACTAAAGAGATATAAAGTGTAAGCAACAAGCCATCGAATAGGAAACGCATATTATTCATGGTCAATAGTTGATTCATTTGTTCTGAAAATGACATAGTTTCCATCGCCTCCTATCGTGTGTATGCTTTCTTATTTTTTTCTTCCAATCTTCTCGCTAATTTTGCTAGTGGGAAACACAAAATAAAATACAATAACCCAGCAGCTGTAAAAGCGGGAATATAACTTAAATTACCGAACGACCAACTATTAGCAGTAAACATGATGTCAGCGCCAGAAATAATTGCTACAGTTGAGGTGTTTTTAATCAAGTTAACGACTTGATTTGTTAGTGGTGGTAACATGATACGCCAAGCTTGTGGCAAAATAACATATCTCATTGTATCGGAATAATTGAATCCCTGTGAATAAGCGGCTTCAAATTGTCCTTTAGGAACCGCTCCGATACCAGAACGAACAACCTCAGAAATATAAGCACCATGATAAAGACCTACACATAAAATCGCGACAGTTGTAGTTGAAAAAGTTAAAAGAGAACTAATCATTGGAAACCCATAATAAACAACAACAAATTGGATTAGTAAGGGAGTATTTTGAAAAAATTCAATATAAATTCGACTGATAACTTTTAAAAATTTATTTTTAGTAGCAGATAAACTACCAAATAAAATACCTAAAATCAACGCTAAAGCAAGAGCGCCGATGGACAATAATATAGTGTAAAGAAAGGCTTTACCAAACAATTGCCAATCACTAAATAATGCTTGCCAGCGATACAAAGCAAAAGGGCCTTCTTCCAACCATGAAACAGTTGCTAAAACAAACATGCTTTTTCCTCCTTAATTCAAGTCAATAGAATTTTTATTTATCCAAATTCCATTTTTGATATATTTGTTCCAATGTTCCGTCTTTTTCCCACTTTACAACCAAATCATCTAAATAGTTATTCAATTCGGTATTTGATTTTTTAGTGGTAATTCCATATTCCTGAGGAGAAAAACCATCATTTAAGATTTCTGTTTGATCATCTACATAACCAGTCAAAATCGATTTATCGACAGCAAATCCATCAATTCTTTTAGAAATAAGAGCGATTTTTAATTCTGGATATGAACCTAATTCTTTGTATTTAAATGAAATTCCTAAATCATTGGCTTTTTCATCGACAGCTAGTTTTGTAGTAGCTGACTGGATTACACCAATTGTTTTCCCATCCAAACTTGCAATGTCAGAAAAATTATCTTCTTTTCTAACTAAAAAACCAATTTCGTCTTTGTAGTAAGGGGTTGTGAAATTATATGTTTTTTTCCGTTCTTCGTTAATTGTAAATGTAGCGATGACCATATCGATCTCTCCATTATCAAGCAATGGACCACGAGTTTTGGCAGTTACGCCGACGAATTCGACATTATCTTCACTACCAGTAATTTCCTTAGCAATCAATCGAGCGATATCAGGTTCCATCCCTTCATTTTTGTTGGTGTCAGGATTCATATAACCGAAATTCGGTACATCTTCTTTGATGCCCACTCTGATTTTTCCTGCTTTTTTTAGTGATTCCACGGTTATTGTTCCGCTCGATGAGTTAACGGAAGAATCATTTTGACTACTGCATCCAGCAATAGTTAAACCAGTCAAAAGTAATACAGAAAGGCTAAAAAACCATTTTTTTATATTTTTCATAGACGTATTCTCCTTGGGTTGATAAACAATGTATAAATTAATTATGGATAATTTTGCTTAAGAACTCTTTAGCACGTTCATTTTCTGTACTAGTAAAGAAGTGTTCTGGTGTACCAGACTCAATAATCTGACCTTGATCCATAAAAATTACTTTATCTGCTACTTGTTTGGCAAAACCCATTTCATGCGTAACACAAATCATTGTGATATTTTGTTTGGCTAAATCGATCATTACATCCAGAACTTCTTGAATCATTTCAGGATCTAAAGCAGAGGTAGGCTCGTCAAAGAGAATCACTTCTGGATGCATATTTAGAGTTCGAGCGATAGCCACACGTTGTTGCTGTCCACCAGATAATTGAGCGGGATAAGCATTTGCTTTGTCGGCTAGACCAACTCGCTCTAAATACTCCATACCAGTTCGAGTGGCTTCTTCTTTGCTGACACCCTTAACTTTAATTGGAGCTAATGTTAAATTTTGGATAATTGTTTTATGTGCGTATAAATTAAAATTTTGAAAAACCATCGCCACTTTTTGTCTGATTTTTTGAACGGGGGCCTTAGGTTGTGTAATATCTACACCGTCAATCAAGATGTGTCCGTCAGTTACTTTTTCTAAGCGATTGATACAGCGAATCAACGTGCTTTTTCCTGAGCCTGAAGGGCCAATAATAACGATTTTTTCTCCTTTGTTTACGTCCAAAGAAATATCTTTTAATACATGGTTTTCTCCAAAGTATTTGTTTACATGTTCTAATGAAATCATATATTTTCTCCTTTACTTGTGTATAAATAAAAGCGTATCTTAGAATTTTAGTTATTGAAGAGGGTGAGCTTAACAAGATGAGATGAAATGAGGTAAAATAATTTATTGAAAAACATACCTACTATCAAAAACTTTTTTCTATGCATTAGCTTCTTATAAACTTATTGCGTTTGAAGAATTATAGTAAATGTCTAACTATAACTAAACTTATTTAAAGTTGATTCGAATGGTATATTAAATTTATTTGAACAACGTAAATAATGATGCATTTTAGTTGTTTATAAAAACATTTTTCTTTGATATTTAATCAAAAACTCATAATTCTTTTTATCTGTTAATGTTAGAAATTATAACATATGGAAATTAAGAATGCTAGCTTTTTTAAAAAGGCTCCAAAAAAATCTTTCTTATTTATCTTGATTTAACTATAAATTAAGAATTAATGAAGTTCAGTTGATTTATTGTGAGAGAATAAGAATAAAACTTGAAAAAAAAGCTTAAAAAGTAGAAAATGAAGATATTGAAAAAACTGAAAAGGTTTGATTTGATTGGAAAAAAATAAAGCAATTGGGTTTATTGATTCTGGAGTGGGTGGGCTTACTGTCGTGAAAGAAGCTTTAAAGCAGTTACCGAACGAACGAGTTATTTATTTAGGTGATACTGCTCGTTGCCCTTATGGACCAAGACCTAAAGAACAAGTAATTGAATATACATGGGAAATGACTAATTTCCTTTTAGAAAAAAAAATTAAAATGTTAGTAATTGCTTGCAATACTGCAACAGCAGTTGCGTTGGAAGAAATTAAAGCCAAGCTTGACATTCCAGTTGTTGGAGTGATCCTACCAGGATCAAGAGCTGCTTTAAAAGCAACAAAAAATAATCGCATTGGTGTGATTGGAACGCTGGGTACAATTAAAAGTGGCTCATATGAAAAGACGTTAACTCATAAGGTACCGGAAGTAACGTGTTATAATTTAGCTTGTCCTAAATTTGTTCCAATTGTTGAAAGTAATCAGTATCATTCATCAGTGGCGAAAAAAATTGTTTCTGAGACATTGAAACCTTTAAAACTAAAATCTTTAGATACGCTAATTTTGGGGTGTACACATTATCCGTTGCTAAGACCTTTGATTCAAAATGAAATGGGCAATCAAGTGACATTGATTGATTCTGGCGCTGAAACAATTAGTGAAGTGAGTACGTTGTTGGATTACTTTGATATTGCCAATTCGCCCAAAAATTCAAATAAGTCACATGAATTTTATACGACAGGTTCTGCTAAATTATTTGATAGTATTGCCAATAGTTGGATAACAACAGAAAAGATCATTTCAAAACAAATACACCTAGGAGGAAAATAGTTGATTAGACACGATGGAAGACAAGCAAAAGAATTAAGGAAAATTACGATTGAAACCAATGTATACAAACATCCAGAAGGTTCAGTAGTAATTTCATTTGGAGATACAAAAGTGATTTGTTCAGCAACTATAGAAGAAAAAGTACCTCCGTTTTTACGAGGACAAGGAACAGGCTGGGTCACTGCTGAATATAGTATGTTGCCTAGAGCAACAAATACCAGAAATATCCGAGAAAGCGCTAAAGGTAAAGTTAGCGGTCGTACGATGGAAATTCAACGCTTAATTGGACGTTCACTTCGCGCAGTAGTTGATCTAGAAAAGCTTGGAGAACGTAGTATTATTGTTGATTGTGATGTCGTACAGGCAGATGGAGGAACTAGAACAGCCAGCATTACGGGTGCTTTTGTGGCAATGAAATTAGCTATTGATAAAATGTGTCGTGCAAAAATTCTGACAGAAGATCCCCTCAAGGAGTATTTGGCTGCGGTTAGTGTTGGAATTTTATCTTCTGGGACTTGTGTTTTAGATTTGGATTATCAAGAAGATTCGGCTGCTACGGTGGATATGAATCTAGTAATGACAGAATCCGGTCAATTTGTGGAATTACAAGGAACAGGAGAAGAAGCGACCTTTTCTGGTGATGAACTAAATGCCCTTTTATTCTATGGGAAAACAGGTATTGAAGATCTGATCGCTTATCAAAAAGAAGCCTTACTTAGTGAAATTACTCCTCAAACAGAAGCAGATAAAACAATTGTGATTGCGACTAGAAATCCTGGTAAAGCAAAAGAGTTCAAAAAAATGTTTGCTGAAAAAGGATATCAAGTGAAAACATTATTAGACTTTCCAGAGTTGCCAGATGTAGAAGAAACGGGAAAAACATTTGAAGAAAATGCTCGCTTGAAAGCAGAAACCATTGCACAGATTTTAAATCAACCAGTACTAGCTGATGATTCAGGTTTGATTGTTACAGCACTGAATGGAATGCCAGGTATTTATTCGGCTCGCTTTGCTGGTGAACCTAAAAGTGACGCATCAAATAATGCAAAACTACTGCATGAGTTAACAGAGATTCCGAAAGAAGATCGTTCAGCAAGATTCCATTGCACATTAGTATTTGCGGCACCTAATAAGGAAAGCTTGGTTGTAGAAGGTAATTGGGAGGGCGAAATAGGAACAATTCCACGCGGTGAGAATGGTTTTGGTTATGATCCTTTATTCTTTGTTCCAAGTGAAGGCAAGACAGCAGCCGAGCTATCTGAAGACCTAAAAAATAAAATTAGTCATCGTGCGCTTGCTGTAGCAAAGTTAAAAGATCAATGGCAAGATTGGTTGGATAATAAGGAGGAGGAGGAGTAAAATGAAATATTTAGTAGTTAGTGATAATCATGGAGATCGAGAAGTGCTCGTTGATTTAGTGAATAAATACCGTGGAGAAGTTGATCGGATGTTTCACTGTGGAGATTCTGAGTTAGAACCAACCGATGAATTGTGGCAAGATTTTCTTGTAGTGAAAGGCAATTGTGATTACTACGGAGATTTTCCAGAAACAGTGGTCGAAAAGACAATTGAAGACATTGTATTTATGACACATGGACATTTAGCGAATGTTCGTTTTGAATTGGCTACTCTAGGATCGATGGCTCATGAAAACAATGCGACGATTGCTTTATTTGGACATACACATGAAATTGGTTGTGAAATGAGAGAAAAAGTACTATTTTTAAATCCAGGAAGTATTCGTCTACCAAGAGGACCTCTTCAGTTTGAGTCTTATGTTATCATCGAAAGCACACCAGATGAATATATTGTTCAGTATTATACGAGAGATCATCAGCCAATCCATAAATTACGTTTTGTTTTTAAAAAACCTTAATTTGTTAGATAACAGTTGAGTGTTTTTATCTATTTTTCCTTCTTGCTTCCTAAGAAAGTTATTTATTATTACCCGGAATGTTGAAGAATTCTAGAAGAAATCTTAATTTTTTTTGGCAAAATTGAAAAAGATATGAATTTAAGGACATTTTAGTTTCTTTTAGGTACAATGATAGATGTATGAAAGATAAAGAAATGGAGGCACTGTGAATGATTGGTACCGCTGTACGGGAATTATTATTAGAAAAAGAAGAAACTTTTTTGATTCCAGGAGAAAATGTTGCGAATGTTATGTGCTTAAACCCATTAAGTCATGCGCTTTTAGTATTATCTCAAGTGAAATATTCAAAAATCCCAGTATTGGATAAAGGAGATCGTTTTGTTGGATTAATCAGTTTATCGGATATTGTTGATAAAACCTTTGATTTGCAATCGATTGATTTTGATAAATTAAGTACATTTACTGTGGCAGATGTGATGGAAGTTAATGTTCCAGTGGTTGGAGAAAATTGGGAATTAGAAGATGTACTTCACCTACTAGTTGATGCTTCTTTTTTGCCTGTTGTCGATGATAATAAGCGATTTAAAGGAATTATTACTAGAAAAGAGTTGTTAAAAGCGATTAATCATATGGCTCATGAATTGGAACGTAAAAACGTTGTCTTACCAAAAACAGAAGAAAAACCTGAAATAAAAGTAATCTAGCTAAAAGAAATTTTTATTAAAGAAACTATCAATTGGTAGAGGCTAGATGAATCGATTAGATAGAAATAAAT
Source organism: Enterococcus sp. LJL99 (assembly GCF_054871725.1). Classification (NCBI taxonomy): domain Bacteria; kingdom Bacillati; phylum Bacillota; class Bacilli; order Lactobacillales; family Enterococcaceae; genus Enterococcus; species Enterococcus sp. LJL99. Next base: position 23,456 of record NZ_JBTXLT010000013.1, on the reverse strand, counting down.
TTTGAAAATGAATTTGGGACAATACCTAATCGAGTCATTTTGTTTTTAAAGTGTATCTCAAAAAGCGGTAACTCACGAAAATGATTAGAAATACGAAAGGTCTCCATTCGATGTTGAATGATTCCTGCTTGGTGTTTTTTAATTTTTTTGAGTTGTCGCTTATTTTCATAGGAGTTACTTTTATGCTGGTTATAGTAATTAAATCTTTTCTTTTCTATTTTTTTTTGTTATTCTAAATACCTATAATGAAAGTAAGATTGGGATAAAAGCAGTTTTTTCTTATTTCTCGGAGCTAAACACTTTTGTTCCAATTTCGTTTTTTTTAATATGAAGGGAGCTTAATCATTTGGACGCATATGAAATTATCAATTATATTGGGAATGCAAAAAAGAAAACACCTGTTAAGGTCACTTTAAAAGGTCGTTTGAAGGAAATTGAATTTCCAGAAAATATTAAAGCTTTTACTAATTGTAAAACAGGGACTTTATTTGGGGAATGGGAAGATATCAAACTCTTTTTAACCGAGAATGAGGATAAAATTATTGATTACGTAGTGGAAAACGATGCACGAAATTCAGCTATTCCATTACTTGATATCAAAAACATCAATGCTCGAATTGAACCGGGTGCTGTGATTAGAGATCAAGTTGAAATTGGGGACAATGCGGTAATCATGATGGGCGCAATTATCAATATCGGTGCCGTTATCGGTGATGGAACGATGATTGATATGGGGGCAATTTTAGGTGGACGTGCGACGGTTGGGAAAAACTGTCATATTGGGGCAGGAACGGTGTTAGCTGGTGTGGTCGAGCCGCCAAGTGCTCAACCAGTAATTATTGAAGATAATGTATTAATTGGTGCAAATGCAGTTGTTTTAGAAGGAATTCGTGTAGGTGCAGGAGCGGTAGTTGCAGCTGGCGCGATTGTTGTTGATGATGTAGCACCTAATACTGTCGTTGCTGGTGTTCCAGCAAGAAAAATCAAAGATATTGATGAAAAAACAAAAGGTAAAACAAATATGATGGAAGAGTTACGCCGATTATAAGAATATAAATTGGATAGACGGTATAAATCAATCAGAATCTCAGCAATTTCCAATCCACCATTTATTGCATAAACCGCAATAAGTGATGTTTTGTCCAATTGCTCGATTCTAAGCGATTGATTTATGACCTGAGATAGACGGTATAAACCAATCAGAATCTCGGCAATTTCCAATCCACCATTTATTGCATAAATCGCAATAAGTGATGTTTTGTCCAATTGCTCGATTCTAAGCGATTGATTTATGACCTGAGATAGACGGTATAAATCAATCAGAATCTCGGCAATTTCCAATCCACCATTTATTGCATAAACCGCAATAAGTGATGTTTTGTCCAATTGCTCGATTCTAAGCGATTGATTTATGACCTGAGATAGATGGCATAAATCACTAATAAAAAACACTTCACGAGGATTATTTCAAAGTTTGAATAATTCTCGTGAAGTGTTTTTATTTTTTTAGTTTTCATAAAAAGTATCTTTAGTCACTAACCAAAAAAGGCCTAACCACATTGTTTTTTGAAATTCATCAGGAAATAAAATAGTCGGTTTATTTAGTTGCTTGTTTAAAATATCAGATTGTTCAATTGTTTCTAAAAGTATTTCTAGGTGAGGTGAATTCAATGAAATAACAAAAGAATTTGGTGCAATCACTGCATTATAGATATCAATGATTTTGGATAAATTAATCGCTAATTCTCGATCAGTTTTTGGACTAGTTTTATCTAATAGAAAAGGTAAATATTTAGCTTCTCCAGCGCTGTTTTTAGCGCCTTCAATCAATCTACCTTGAGATAAAATCGTAATTCCAGGCATACTTTCCATTGGATAAAAAATACCTACTACGGTATCAGTACTCATGAAATTTTGTTGGACACAATAACCAATCGTTAGCAAATGAGCATCATTTTGACTAACGACAGTCAAACCGGTCGCTTGTTCAAGTTGGTCTATTATATTCCAATCAGTTAATAAATTTTCCCAACTAGAAACGATTACGCCATTAAATAATTTTCCGGGAATTGAAACACCAATTTTTTCAAAAACATAATCAGTCGCCACTAATTTTTTTGTAATTGAAATAAGCAATGATAGTGAAGGGATGGCAAAATCGAATTTTTCTTGTTCCTTTTGATCGCCTGCTAAATTAGTGATACTACTAATGATAATCAATTTACGTCCGTTTTCAGTCAATTCTTCTTGAATACTGAGTAATAAATAATGCTTTCGATCATAATTGAATGAATAACTAATTGCAGGTCGTCCTAAGGGCTGCTTAATCAATTCTCCTTCGGTTACAACTGATTCTTCAACAAGTTGCTTAACTATAGAGTTTACAGTAACAACACTAAGACCTGTTTCTTTGGCTAATTCGGCTGTTAGTGCATCTTTCTTTTTAAAAAGTAGCTTTTTAATTTTTATTAGGTTATTTTCTCTAATCTCATTTTTATTTAATGCCATTAAGACAACTCCTAAATTAAACAATGTTAAAAATAAGACTGATGAGTTAAAAAATTCAAAAATATTTGATTTAGTCTCTATTTTAGTCAATCATATCATTTTTTTAGGTAATGCTACAGTTAAATATGGTTAGTAAGGTAGTTTCTCGATGTTTTGTAGACCGAGTTTTATTAATCCCGCCAAATAATAAGCTGAGAAATCTTGTGCAAAAATAATTTCTGGTAAAACGTTGTAATTAAAAGTTTCTTTTAACGAATCGATAAGTTGTTCTTTATGGATTTGTTTATTCCAAGAATCTGGAAAAAAAGCAATTATTTTTTGTGGATCATAAGTAGCAATCAAGGATTGAAGCGTTTCGAGCATAGTAGCTTGTCGCTCACCTGATTGTAACGGGTAGATCCGATTTTTTAGAGTAGGTAGATGTTGGATTTCACCACTTAAATTGTTAAATCCATGGAAAATTTGTTGATTTAAAACTAGTGCTGCACCGGGTGGAAAAGCAATAGGAAAGTAAACGCCAGATAAAATAGCATCTGCCTCTTTAGCAAATCCTAAGGTTGCCGCGTTAATATCATTTTCTATAATTGATTCGATTTGTATGTGATTGGTGATTTCTTGACTCAAATCAATGTTTCTAAAGGGAGGATAGTCCATGATTTTTAATGAATGGTTGACTTCAACTCCTGGGATTCCCGTGATAACAAATTGAATAGCAGGGTAATTTATTTTGATAGATGTTAATTTTTCAATAAATTGAGAAAGGGAGATTGTTGAAATTTGCTCTTTCGCTAAAATTTGACCAAACAAATCAATGATAAAAAAATTGGTAACAAATTCTTTGTCGATTTCAATAAATTGAGTGACCAAAAATAGTTTCGATTGTTCATTAAATTTATAAGCAATTGCTCTACGTCCGCCCGTTTCTAAAGGTGTTTCGAGTGGAAGAATCTTTTGTGAATCAACAAGGTCAGGGATTAATTTATTAATTGTTACAACACTTAGCTTTGATTGCTCAGAAAGGTCTTTTTTTGTCATTGCTGTTTTATTTTTCTTTAGAAGTGATAGTAAAAAATCCTGATTATTTTTTTTGATAGATTGTTGTTTAAAGGCTTTCAATTTTCATTCATCTCCAGTCTTTTTCATCATAACAAAAAATGATTAAATAAACATCTTTATTAATTAAGTTAATTATGATATAAATAGATTAAATAAAAAAAGAAAGGTTGTTTAGGATGTTCAAGAAAAGGGTGGGAATTCTTTCTCTATCATTAGTTACAGGTGCAGCAACAGCAGTCACTACGATTATTCCGCTGATTGCTCAAAATTTTCCAGAACAATCGCTAACATCAATTGAGTCACTCATTACAATTTCAAGTCTTAGTGCGTTGGTTACGATTTTAATGAATGAATTTATTGTTCAGTGGATTGGTTTGAAGAAAACAATTATTATCGGGCTTCTGATGGGAATGATTGCTGGAATCGCGCCATTTTTCTTTACGAGTTACATTTTGTTTTATTGTACAAGGATTTTATTAGGATTAGGCATTGGACTTTATTCACCGCATGCAATTTCATTGATTGCTCTGTTTTATACAGGAGAGCAAAGAAATACCTTACTAGGAATGCAAATGGGGATTTCAGCTTTAGGGAATGCACTCTTACTAATTAGTTCTGGTTGGTTAGCATCCTTTTATTGGAAAGCAGCTTTTTTTGTTTATCTATTATTAGGTGTGATTGCTTTACTTATTTATATTTTTGTACCAGCAATTAAAACTAATAAAAAAGGATCAAATCAGGAAAAAACGAGTCTTAGCATGACGATAAAAAGTTATCTCTTGCTTTGCTTCATTACATTTTTGATTATATGGGGCGTTCAATTGAAAATCCCTTCTTTTTTGATTAATCAAGGAATTGAATCAAGTAAGACGGCTGGAATGATTTTAAGTGGAATGAATATTGCAGGGATGGCAGCTGGTTTTTTATTCGGATTCGTCTATAAAAAAATCGCCACCTTTTTACTGCCAGTTGGTTTTTTAGGCGCAGCGCTTAGTGTATTGGGAATGATTAATAGTTCAACTGTTGGAGCAATTTTTTTCTTTGCAGTACTTTTCAATTTTCTTTACTCATTCACAGGTCCAACGATCGTATTGAAAATCAATCAGTTTTCAGCAGAAAATCAATTGACAAAAGTTAATTCGTTACTCACTATGACCACTATTTTAAGCTCCTATGCTGCACCTTTTGTTTGGAATACTATTACTTCTTTGATTGATAGTAGTGAAAATATAGAATTATCAATGCAAGTGTTGATGTTCGCGTTAATAATAATGGGTTTGTTTTTATTACTCTATTTTTCTCAAAAAAAAGCTAAAAGGAAAATAGTTAAATAAATTAGCAACAATTAAGTGTCATAGATTGAAACTAAATAGAGAGTTGGAGCTGAGCCAATGGATATGAGAAAAAGAATAGAAAACGGTGAATTATTTTTGGATAATTGCCAAGGGCTTGATCAAGAACGATCATTAGCTAAAACTAGAATGGTAGAGTTTAATCAATCGTTACCAGACGAAATTGATTTGAGACAAGCGCTAAAAAAAATATTTGGAAAACCTACGAACTCATGGATTGAACCACCCTTTTATTTTTGTTATGGAAAGAACATTAAATTAGGCAATCAATGCTACATTAATTTTAATTGTAATTTTATTGATGATGGTAAAATTTTGATTGGAGATAAAGTGATGTTTGGTGCTAATGTGACGATTGCAACAGTGGGTCACCCGATTTTTCCAGAATACAGAAAGTTTATGTACGCAGAATCAGTGACTATTCATGACAATTGTTGGATTGGAGCTGGTGTCGTTATTACTCCTGGTGTAACAATTGGTGAGAATACAGTGATTGGTGCAGGAAGTATAGTGACCAAAGATATTCCAGCGAATAGTATTGCATTTGGAAACCCATGTAAAGTGGTTAGAGAAATTGACGAGAACGATAAAAAATTCTATCGAAAAAATCGTCCGATTATTCTTTCTGAATTAGCTGAAGTTGAAAAATGTAACGAGTTGGGTTGAAGAAAAGTATGCTTGAATAACGATTAAAATAAATGGAGGTTCTACTAATGAAAAAAGATTTTGATTATGAACAAATGCTAGCTGGTGAATTATACTTTGCAGCAAATATTTTTCCTGAGAACGGTTCGTTAGAAGGGAAAAAATTAGCCCAAAAAATCAATTCAACTCCGATTGGAAATAAGGCAGAAATTGTTTCGCTTGAAAAGCAATTATTTGGTAAAACAGGGGAATCAATTTATGTGAATCCGCCATTGTATGTGGACTATGGAAGACATGTTGAAATAGGGAATAATTTTTATGCTAATATGGATTGTATCTTTTTAGATGTCAACCGTATTATAATAGGAGACAACGTGATGGTTGGACCAAGGGTTAGTTTTTTTACGGCTGGACATCCTACAGATGCGGGAGTTAGAAGTAAAGATTTAGAATTTGGATTACCCATTGTAGTGGAAGATAATGTTTGGATTGGCGGGAATTCGACCATTTTACCTGGTGTCACGATTGGTAAAAATTCGATTGTCGCTGCAGGCGCAGTTGTAACTAAAGATGTACCTAATAATACAATTGTTGGAGGAAATCCAGCTAAAGTTATTCGCCAGATAGATATTGTTGATAAAGTAAAATGGGAAAAAGCGCTGAAAACATATCAAGAAAAAGCCAAAAACCAAAATTAATGGTTAAATTTGAAGGGAGATTTATAAATGTTTGTCGATTATCATGTTCATTGTGACTATAGTGACGATTCTTGGTATTTAATGGAAGATGTAATCAAAGATGCAATTAATTTGGGCTTAAAAGAGATTTGTTTTACTGATCATGTGGATTATGGGGTGAAACCTGATTGGCAACCAGAAGATATTTTTCTGCCTGGTAAAAATCAAGTGGTAAAAAATGTTCATTATGAATTATATATGAATGATTTGAAAAGACTATCAGAAAAATACAAACAACAAATTAAAATAAAAACGGGTTTGGAATTCGGTATGCAAATGCACACGATTCCTCAGTTTCAAAAATTGTATAATCGCTATCCGTTTGATTTTATCCTGTTATCAGTTCATCAAGTAGACAATCAAGAATTTTGGACAGGTGAATTCCAAAAAGGAAAAACACATGAAGAAAGTTATGATCGTTATTATGATGAAATGTATCAATTGGTTTCAACCTACAAAGACTATAGTGTTCTTGCTCATATGGATTTAATCAGACGTTATTTAGATAAAGAACTAGATATGTTTTCGTATAATAAAGAAAAAATTGTAAAAATCTTAAAGAAAGTTATCGCTGATGGAAAAGGAATCGAAGTGAATACCTCTTCTCATCGTTATGAGATTAACGGATTAACCCCTTCGATAGAAATTTTGAAATGTTATCATGAATTAGGCGGTAAAATCGTTACGATTGGTAGCGATAGTCACAAGCCAGAACATTTAGGTTTTCAGATTGAAGAATCGAAAAAGATATTAAAAAAAATTGGCTTTTCTCATTTTTGTACTTTTGAAAAGATGCAACCCATTTTTAATGAATTATAAATCTAAACAGTAATTCATTTTTATTCGATACCCAAACGGTGATGTCGTCAGGGAAGATGGTAATGAATCTTTTAATTTGTATCATATTTTTCAAAATTGTAGGGAATTTTAGCTAGGGACTATTTGAAAATGGTAGAGGAATTTGATGTTGTCTGAGATTTTACTACTAAGTCAGATGTCATTTTCCATTTATCATTTTCAAATAAGTCTTATTTTTTTGCTAAAATCTAGTTTAAATAGGATTAAGAATGCATTTTAAACATAAATAATGTAAAATAACAACGAGCGTTTGGAACGAGAAGACATTTTTTGTTCTCCTCAAAAATAAATTAAGTGAAAAGAAAAGAGGGAATCTCCATGAAAGATAGTGCAAAAGCAGGTGTTTCATTTGGTTGTGCCTTAGCAATGGTAATCTCCTATGTCAATTGGCATAGTATTTTTTGGGCAATTATCCATGGGTTATTAAGTTGGGTTTATGTTATTTATTACATAGTGATGTATGGTTGGAGTTAAAAACAGTTACCTTGAATACCAATTTCGACACAATGGAGTAAGAGCAATATTGATTTAATTACTTGATTCACGATTAATTTTTCTAAAAAGCGATTATTAATTATTTTTGTAACATAAAAAGCAGTGTGCTAGAAAATCAACTTCCTCTTTGTTGGTTTTCTTGTGTTCTGCTATTTTTATTCAACCATTTTCTTAATAGTTTGTTCGTTTTGTTTTTTAAGGAATGATTTTCAAATAATATCTGTTAAAAATACTCGAAATTATGCTATAATAACATAATTAAGATGGGAGGTTTAGTACAAAATGGAATCTGTTTCAAAAGATTTTGCCATTCAACTTCTAAATGAAGATGCGCAAAGAATTGTTATGCTTATACGAAATCAAAAAAATTCGCTATGTATTTCTCAATGTAAGGCGTTTGAGGAAGTAGTTGACACTCAAATGTACGGATTTTCTCGTCAGGTGACTTATGCCATACGAATTGGTATTTTAAGTTCGACTCAAGGTCACCAATTACTAAGTGATTTAGAAAAACAACTGAACCAATTATATAGTGATGTTTATGAGGAAACACAAGAAAAAAGAGAGATTGGCAAGGAGGAATAATTTTTGCCAGAAGTAAAAAAGAGACACTTAATCGATTATAGTATCTTGGTTCCTTATCTTATACTAAGTATTATCGGTTTGATTATGGTGTACAGTACTACTTCCTCGCTTCTGATTACAAAAGGGTTGCCTCCGACAAGTATGATTATCGGGCAATTGCAGTTTTGGGGTCTGAGTTTGATTGCGATGTTCTTTATTTTTAAAATGAAAACGACTGTTTATCAAAATAAAGGCTTTATTATGGTTGCGATTGCTGTGATTTCTGTATTGTTAGTTGCTGTGCGGTTTACCAGTTTAGGGCAAGTAATTAATGGATCGAAAGGGTGGCTAAAAATTGGTTCTTTTTCAATGCAACCTGCAGAATATTTAAAAATTATGGTGATTTGGTATCTGGCCTTTATTTTAGGGCGAAGACAAAAATACATTGATAAAGATTTTAAAAAGGCAGTATTTAGACCAATGTTATTAGTCGGTTTTTTGATTTTTTTGGTTGCCATACAGCCGGATTTAGGAAATGCGGCTATTTTGACCTTGCTGGCAATCATCATATTGTTAGCTAGTGGCATTAATTACATGTATACCTATGTGGTTGGAGGTATTGGTGTATTAGGAAGTATTGCGGTTATCCAAGCACTTGTTGTAAGTAAAGGACGTTTTATCCCTGAACGATTTCAGTATGTTTATAAACGATTCGCTATTTTTTTAAATCCGTTTACGGACGAGCGAAATGCAGGGCATCAATTAGCCAACTCCTATTATGCAATTAGTAATGGTGGTTGGTTCGGTAGAGGTTTAGGGAATAGCATCCAGAAAAAAGGTTTTTTACCAGAAGCTCATTCTGATTTTGTTTTTGCAATCATGATAGAAGAATTAGGTTTGATTGTTTCAATGTTAGTATTAGCGTTGATATTGTTTATGATTGCACGCATTCTTTTAGTTGGAGTGCGCTCAAAAAAACCATTTAATTCATTGATGTGTATTGGAATTGGAACGATGTTTTTGTTGCAAATCTTTATTAATATTGGCGGAATTACTGGTATCATTCCTTTAACAGGGGTTACCTTTCCATTTTTGAGTCATGGTGGAAATAGTTTATTGATTGTATCGATTTCCGTTGCATTTGTACTTAATATCAGTGCAGATGAAAAACGGCAAAAAATCGTTCGCGATTTAGAAATAAATTAGGTGCTGTTTGAAAGAGCTGATTTTTTTCAAGCAACGCCTAAAGCATAAGAAAAATGAAGGATAAAATAACATTGGTAGGAGTGGGATTATGAAAAAAGTTTTAGTCGCAAACCGTGGCGAAATAGCCATAAGAATTTTTAGAGCCTGTACAGAAATGCATATCAAAACAGTTGCAATTTATGCTGCAGAAGATGAATATTCAGTACATCGTTTTAAAGCAGATGAAGCTTATTTAGTTGGTAAAGGGAAAAAACCGATTGAAGCGTACTTAGATATGGAAGATATTATTCGAATCGCAAAAAAAGCAGGAGTTGATGCAATCCATCCGGGATATGGATTTTTATCAGAAAACCTTGAATTTGCGCGAAGATGCGAAGAAGAAGGCTTGACATTTGTAGGACCTTCATTACATCATTTAGATATTTTTGGTGATAAAATCAAAGCCAAAGAAGCAGCAGTTGCCGCAGGAATTGCCTCAATCCCTGGTTCAGATGGTCCGGTTGCCAACATAGAAGAAGTCTTAGAATTTGCAAAAACACATGGTTTTCCAATTATGATTAAAGCAGCTCTTGGCGGTGGCGGTCGAGGAATGCGTGTGGCTAGAGATGAAAAAGAGGCTAAAGAAGGCTATGATCGTGCAAAAAGTGAAGCGAAAGCAGCTTTTGGTTCCGATGAAGTCTATGTAGAAAAATATATTTCTGATCCTAAACATATCGAAGTTCAAATCTTAGGAGATACACATGGAAATGTTGTTCATTTATTTGAACGAGATTGTTCTGTTCAACGTCGTCATCAAAAAGTAGTGGAAGTGGCTCCTTGTGTTTCTTTATCAGAAGAAAAACGTATGGAAATTTGTGATGCTGCAGTACAATTAATGAAACATGTAGAATATATCAATGCAGGTACAGTTGAGTTTTTAGTTGAAGGGGATCAATTTTACTTTATTGAAGTAAATCCTCGGGTTCAAGTTGAGCATACAATTACAGAAATGGTTACCGATATCGATATTGTTGTTTCACAATTGAAAATTGCGCAAGGATTAGATTTGCATAAGGAAATCGGCATTCCGACACAAGAAAACATTAAATTGAATGGTGCTGCGATTCAAAGTCGAATTACTACGGAAGACCCATTGAATCACTTTATGCCAGATACAGGTAAAATCGATACGTATCGTTCGCCAGGTGGTTTTGGTGTTCGTTTGGATGTTGGAAATGCTTATTCTGGAGCTGTTGTGACTCCTTATTTCGATTCTCTATTGGTAAAGGTTTGTACACATGGTCATACATTTGAACAAGCAATCGACAAAATGCAACGTTGTTTAGCTGAATTTAGAATCCGTGGTGTTAAAACCAACATTCCGTTTTTGAAAAATGTGATTGGTCATAAAGAATTCCATTCTGGAGATGCTAAAACAACATTTATTGATAATACTCCTCAATTATTTGAGTTTCCAAGAATGCGTGACCGTGGAAATAAAACAATGAAATACATTGGTGAAGTAACAGTCAATGGCTTCCCAGGTATTGAAAAAATACAAAAAAGATTTTATGATGAGCCACGTATTCCAACTGATTTAGTTATAAAAGAAGGATATACGACTGCCAAAAATGTTTTGGATGTACAAGGAGCTCAAGGCGTTATTGATTGGATTAAACAACAAGAAAATGTTTTGTTGACTGATACGACCTTTAGAGATGCTCACCAAAGCTTGTTAGCAACACGTGTCAGAACTCAAGATTTTAAAGAAATTGCTCGTTTGACTGGTGAAGGTCTACCTGAATTGTTTTCGAGTGAAATGTGGGGTGGAGCAACTTTCGATGTAGCCTATCGTTTCTTAAATGAAGATCCTTGGGAACGTTTAAGAAAAATTCGTCGTTTAATGCCAAACACATTGTTGCAAATGTTATTTAGAGGCTCTAATGCAGTTGGTTATCAAAACTATTCTGATAATGTGATTGAAGAATTTATCAAAGAATCAGCAAGACAAGGAATCGATGTTTTCCGTATTTTTGATAGTTTGAATTGGTTGCCTCAGATGGAAAAAAGTATTCAAGCGGTCCGTGATACTGGAAAAATTGCGGAAGCTGCTATCTGTTATACAGCGGATATTAACGATCCATCACGAGCTAAATATGATGTGAATTATTATAAAGAAATGGCGAAAGAGCTTGAAAAAATGGGCGCTCATATTATTGCGATTAAAGATATGGCAGGCTTATTGAAGCCACAAGCCGCTTACCGTTTGATTAGCGAATTAAAAGCGACGACTGATTTGCCGATTCATTTGCATACCCATGATACAAGTGGAAATGGAATCATTACTTATTCAGCGGCTACTAAAGCTGGTGTTGATATTGTCGATGTTGCAACAAGTGCATTAAGTGGAGCCACTAGCCAACCAAGTATGAGCAGTCTGTATTATGCTTTGGTTAACGGCGCTAGAACACCTGACATTAATATTGATAATACGCAAAAAATTAATCATTACTGGGAAGATGTCCGGATGTATTATAAACCATTTGAAAATGGCTTAAATGCACCGCAAACTGAAGTTTACATGCATGAAATGCCTGGTGGACAATATTCAAACTTACAACAACAAGCAAAAGCTGTTGGATTAGGAAATGAATGGGATAAAATCAAAAAAATGTATCATACAGTCAATCTGATGTTTGGCGATATTGTTAAAGTAACACCTTCCTCAAAAGTTGTTGGCGATATGGCGTTGTTTATGGTTCAGAATGGTTTGACGGAAGAAGATATCTTTGAAAAAGGACATGAATTGAGTTTCCCTGAATCCGTTGTGACATTCTTCCAAGGTGATTTAGGTCAACCTGTAGGTGGTTTCCCTAAAGAATTACAAAAAATTATTTTAAAAGGAAGACCAGCATTTACGGTTAGACCAGGAAGTTTAGCTGAACCAGTCAATTTCGAAGCAGTTAAGACAGAATTAGCTGAGTTGATTGGTTATGAACCAAAATTAGAAGAAGTTTTAAGTTACTTAATGTACCCACAAGTATTTTTAGATTACCGAACTTCCTACCAAAACTTTGGTGATGTAACATTACTAGATACACCAACCTTCTTCTATGGAATTCGTCAAGGTGAATCAGTTGAAGTTCAAATCGAAAAAGGAAAAACATTGATTATTCGTTTGGATGAAGTCGGTGTACCTGATATCGAAGGAAATCGCGTATTATTCTTTAACTTAAATGGTCAACGTCGAGAAATCGTGATTAAAGATACTTCAGTGAAATCAACTGTTATCGCTAAAAGAAAAGCTGAACCAACGAATAAAGAACAAATTGGTGCAACGATGTCGGGCTCTGTTTTACAAGTGCTTGTTAATAGAGGGGACAAAGTTAAAAAAGGTGATGCGTTAATGGTTACGGAAGCAATGAAAATGGAGACAACGATTGAAGCACGCTTTGATGGAGTTGTTGAGCATATATACGTTGTTGAAGGTGAACCAATCAGCTCAGGTGATTTATTAATCGAAGTAAAAGAAAAATAAAATAGAGGGAAAAAAGATGAAAAAGTTTTTAGCTTTCATAGCTGTTTTTTTTACAGTAATCATTATAGGTTATTTACAGCCAGTCTTTTTTCCAGCTGAAAAACCTAAAGTAGTGAGTGAGTATGAGGGACGCAATGTCTCTCATACCGCATTACCTTATGAAGAAATCGAAACGACAGGATATGCAAAATACATAGGAGAAAAAGCAACAGACTTTGTTAAAACATTTGGTGAACCAGTAGAAAAAATTAAGACCAATTTTGATTATGAACTATGGTTGTTTGGAAATAAAGACAAAGATTATGTAGAATTGAATGTGCGAGAGAATAAAATTTTAGCGATTAAAGCATTTAATGATACAAAAGAAACCGCACCTTTCTATAAAGGTATGGAACTGTCTGATGTTTCCCAATTTTCAACTATATTTTCAAACTTTATTTTTACATATGAAAACCGACAGTATGATATTGAGTTAATGGAAGAAGATATGAATTATCGACCATTGATTGCTTTTGATAATGGCACATTTGCGATTCTTTTTTTTAATCAAGGTGACAATCAGTTGTCGGCTGTCGTGTACTTGGACAAAGAAACGCTATTGACCATCATGCCATATCAATTATTAGAAGGCGAAGCTTTAGCTACTATCCCAAATTCGAATGAATCAATGACTGGATTTGATGCGGTTCAAAGTAATCAAATAATTCGAGTCGTCAATTCGTTAAGAGATCGAGAAAACATGAGTTTGTATAATACTAGTACCAAAAATCAAAAAAATGCCCAAACTATTTTCGATTTGCTTAATAATAAACCGACTGAGTTTCTAAACGATGATCGTTTGATGCTATGGTATCAGATTGAAGAGCAGGGAAAAGTATCCCCAATTTTTACTTTATCTAACGATGAATTTCAAGCGTTATTATCCGCAGCTAAGTTACCTGCCAAAAAGATAACGGGAATTTATACGAAGCCTGTTTATGATACATCATTTACTGTTCTATCTTGGTTTTCGGATTCTTTATATTATTCTCGTTTTGATCATCAGAAAAAAGAGACAATCAGCGTTGCTTTTTCTAAAGAAAGTGTGTTAGTCTTATTGGAAGAGACTGAAAAAGAGATATCTCAAACAGAGGAAAGTGAATAAGAATGATAGTAACTGAAAAACTTTTTGAATTAGAAGATCAGACAGAAAGATTGATTACAGCTATTTTATCAAGCGAGTCGCTTAAATCATATAAATCAAATCGGAGAGCAATGTACGAATCCGTTGATGTAAAAGAAAAACAAAAGGCTTTTTTTAATGCCAAGGAATCTTTTGAAAGAATCGAAGCTTATGGAACTCATGCTCCAGATTTTCGCACGAAACAACGAGCAGTTCGCAAAGCAAAACGAGAATTAGATTTTTGCGAAGAAGTTGCCGAATTTCGTTTTTCTGAAACGTCATTGCAAACGATATTGGACTCGATCGGGATAGAAATTGCGCAAACAATTTCAAGTGATATTAAAGTAGAAGCTGGAAATCCTTTCTTTGAAAAAGGGAAAGGATCTAGTTGTGGGGGGAGTTGCCATGCAGGTTAGTACTGAGAAGGAATTAGCAGTTACAAAGCGTCGTTGTTTGATTGTATGGGTTTATAGTTTAAAACAGCTGAAAACACTAAAACGATACGGTTTAGTTCATTATGTATCACGAAAAATGAAGTATGTCGTTATCTATATGAATGAAGAAGAAATTGAATTGTCAGAAGCGAAAATTTCTGGATTACATTTTGTTCGCAAAGTTGAACGTTCTTACCGACCTGATGTAGAAATGAATTTTGCAGAGAAAATAGGAACGAAAGCAGCCTATGAACCAAACGAAGATGGTTTTGAAGTGGAAGAATTAAACACTAAAATTCGTTTGGCTGAAAATGTATAAATAATAGTAAAAAGATGAAAGATATTCAAACATTTTTCATCTTTTTTTTCGGTTATTTTGGTATACTTATATCAGTTTATGGCGAGAAAATCAAAGAATTTAGTTAAAAGGAGTCAAGAAAATGCGTGTTATTTCTGGAGAATATGGTGGGCGTCGTTTGAAATCCTTAAACGGAGACAATACTAGACCAACAACAGATAAAGTAAAAGAATCGATTTATAATATGATTGGTCCTTATTTTGACGGGGGAGCGGTTCTGGATTTATATTCAGGAAGTGGTAGTTTAGCGATTGAAGCCGTTTCTAGAGGGATGGAACTGGGAGTATGTGTTGAAAAAAATTATGGCGCATTAAAAATCATCCAAGAAAATATAGCAATCACGAAAGAACCTGAAAAATTTGTCGTATTAAAAAACGATGCAAATCGAGTGTTGGTTCAATTAAGTGAAGAACATTACCGTTTTGAGTTGATTTTATTAGATCCACCTTATGCGAAACAAGAAATTGCTGAGCAAATCTTACGAATGCAAGAACTTGATTTGCTGGAGCCTTCAGCTCAAATCGTATGTGAAACTGATAAAGAAGTTCAATTGCCAGAAAAAATTGGCAATTTTGAGAAAAAACGTGAAACGACCTATGGAATCACGCAAATAACAATTTATAGAAGGGATGAGTAAAACAATATGCAGAAAATTGCACTTTTCCCAGGAAGCTTTGATCCTCTTACGAATGGACATTTAAATACGATTGAAAGAAGTAGCAAGCTTTTTGATAAGGTATTTGTCGGTGTTTTTAAAAATACAAATAAAAAGAGTTTTTTCACTTTAGATGAAAAATTAGTTTTAGCAAAGCAAGCAACTGCGAAATTTTCAAATGTCGAAGTTGTAGCTCAGGAAGCGAAATTAACCGTTGAAAGTGCAACGGATCTTGGTGCAAAATTTTTAATTCGTGGCGTGCGTAGCGTAAAAGACTATGAATATGAACGTGATATTGCGCAAATGAATCATCATTTAAACAAAGAGATAGAGACCGTAATTTTTTTAGCAGATGAAAAATATAGTCATGTAAGTTCAAGTTTGTTAAAAGAAATTATCCAATTTGGTGGAGACGTTTCAACTTATTTACCACCCGTTGTGATTGAAGCGATAAATCAGAAGAAATGAGCGATGAAATGAGTAGACAAAGAGAAGAAAAAGTATCCATAAAATCCCTATTACCTTTTATTTTTCTTATAATTGTTATATTAGCCTTCCTTTTCCCGCTTCCTTACTACATTGAGGGACCAGGAAGTACTGAAAATTTAAAGAATTTTGTAACAGTTAATAATAAGGAAGATGATGAATCAGGTGGCTTTTATTTGACGACAGTTGGTGTTCGACAAGCAAGACTTATTTCTTTAGTAACGGCCCATTTTTCAGAATTTGAAGAGATTGTTAGTAAAGAAGAATTGATGGGTTCTAGTTCTAACGATGAATATAATCGAATGCAAAAATATTATATGGATTCTTCGCAAAATACAGCTATCGAGCAAGCTTTGAAGTTATCAGATACACCTTATGAAATGACATTTAAAGGAATTTATGTTTTATCTGTAGATGATAATTCGAATTTTAAAGATAAAATATCTGTAGGTGATACTGTTACTGCAATAGATGGAAAAGCACTGAAAAGTAAAGAAGAATTTATTGACTATGTAAAAAGTCAAAAGGTTGGACAAGAAGTTACCGTTTCCTATTTACAAGATGGTGAAAAAAAAGAAGCGACCGAAAAATTAATGGAACTTCCAACCGATAAAAAACCAGGAATAGGAATAGTTCTTACTGATCATACTGAAATAGATTCATCTGTTCCAATTGAAATCGATGCTGGAGCAATTGGTGGACCTTCAGCTGGTTTGATGTTTACCTTAGAAACTTATGAGTTGTTAACACATAAAAACCTTAGAAAAGGAAAAGAAATTGCAGGAACAGGTACGATTGAAAGTGATGGTAGTGTAGGGCCAATTGGTGGAATTGATAAAAAAATTGTTACAGCAAGTGAGAATGGAGCTGAAATTTTCTTCGCTCCAGATAACGAAATTACAAAAGAAGAGTTGAAAGTTAATCCAGAAGCGAAAAGTAATTATCAAGTAGCAAAAGAAACAGCAAAAAAAATTGGTACTGACATGAAGATTGTTCCTGTAAAAAATGTAACAGATGCTTTAGAATATCTAGAAAAAATGAAGTAATATTGGTAAATAGAAACCCAAAATGAGCGTAGAACTTTATGGTTTTTCTAGACACTTGAAATTGAGAGGAGAACATCCTGTCATAAAAATTTAGTGTTTGCCATAATCTGGATTCAGTTTTAAACTTAGTAAAATAGTTAGTTTTTATATCATCGATTCGTTTTTAGCGAGGTTGGGACAGAAGTGTTTAACTCCAAGAAATAAGCGACAACTCACGAAAATTGTTTTTCAAATTTTTGTGAGTTGTCGCTTATTTCCGTAGGAGTTGCTTCTGCTCCCACCGTTTATTCGTTTTTAGGACATTAAACAAAAGTGTTCTTTACTTTTGTCTCATCCACGCTATTTTTATTTTAAAAAGAAGTCTATAGAGAATTTTGACTATTTTTTCGAATGAAATCAAGAATATTTCTATTTAGATTATTATTAATTACAGATTTTGAAATAGCTATTATTATTTATAAATAGTCAAAATAATAATTTTTATAAAAGATTCAATTGAAAATACTATCTATAAGAAAATTCATTTTAATTGCTTTTTAATAACGATGATTAATAAAAATGTTAATTATTAAATAACTGTTAATCTGAAAATTCATTTTTGTTTTTTTAAAATAATATTTTGTTTAAAATACAAAATATCTTTAATTCATTAGTTTGATATGAGTTTTTTTGAAAAAATATTTATTTGAAAATCAAGATAAAAGTATTTAGAAAACGGCAAAAAATATTTTATTGACTTTAAAAATAACTAAGTATATAGTTTTGATTGTGGTGTTTGCTAATCTGTCAGATTATTTTTATTATTTATTTGTCAGAAATAAATTAGTTTAATGGAAGGTGGCTATATTTTAACATAAAGGAGATATAAAAATATAAAGGAGGGGCAAGTGTTATTGAGTATAGTTGGCTATAATAGTTTTTATTAAAAAATCAAGAATAAATTGTATTCAAAAAAGAGATTCAGAAACTTGTAACTACGTAAAATATATAATTCTTTTTTATAAAAGGAGATTTATTTTTTTGGAAAAGAGTTAATTCAAAAAAGGAGTTTGAAATAATGAAAAAAATGAAAATAAAAAAGACTATAATTACAGGACTTGTACTAACAAATACGTTTTTAGCAGCATTTGGTGGTTTTGGTATTCTTCAGCCAACAGTTGTATCAGCTACAGAATCGGCTAGTAAGGCAATTGCAGACGAAACATCAACCAGATCCATTACTATTTGGAAATATCAAATTAAAGATTCCTCTGAGTTAGGGAATACTGGATCAGGTGAAAAAGTAGAGACAGATAAAGAAGTTCTATCAGGAATTAAATTTAAAATTGAAAAAATTACTGCAAAAGATAATGCATCATTGACAGATCCCATCAAACAAAAAGTTGGAAAAGATTATGAATTAGACAATTCTTTCACTGCAAAAACAATTACAACAACTACTGATGGCTCCGCAAAAATTGAATTAGGAAAAGGAACTTCAGTAGATGGAATTTACCTTGTTACAGAGTTGCCAGATGATCGTGGAACGTCTCCTTCTGTTGCTAAGCCAGTCGATCCATTTTTTGTTTATGTGCCTCAAACAAGACGATCTGATTTAAGTAGTCTAATTTATAATGTTGAAGTACAACCAAAAAATATTTTGGAATCCTTAATTAATCCAGATAAAACTGTTGAAGGTGGAAAAGGGTATTCAATCAAAGCAGGTCAAACATTTGATTGGGAAGCAACTGCTAATATTCCAGCAGGATTATATACATTAACTTCACAAGATATGGTTATTACACCTATTTATGATGATAATGGCGATCCTATTGTTGCTCCAAATGATAAACTTGAAGTTCCAAAAAATACAAAATTATTTGCTGACTACTTTAAAATGACAGATACACTAAATCAAGAACTTTCTCTTAAAGATGTGGTCGTTCAAGTCAAAAAAAGTGATGATAATTGGGAGTCATTAAGTTTAGGAACAGATTATACTGTGACTATCAACGGTGTTGATAAATCAAGTTCACCAATCACTGCTGATGCTGGAAATACTAATAAAGTTGAAGTGTCATTAGTGAAACCTAAGGGAACTGAATCACCAGTAGTTGGTATGGAAAAAGTACAAGCTTACGATAAAATCAGAGTCGTTTATACAACTTTCACAGATATTGATTACAATGGAACGATTCAAAATGCATTTGATGTATCTTTTAAATCACCAGGACTAAAACCAGTGAATCCAGATAGTGAAAATAATCCTGAATCGTACTCAGGTGGATTTGATATTGAAAAAACTGGTGAAGATACGAAAGCTGCTTTAAAAGGTGCTGTTTTTCATATTGCTGATAGTAAAAGTGATGCAGATACTAATATCTTTTTAGGAGAAGATGGTAAACGCTACGGTAAACTAGATGGTACAGGTTCATTAAAAGATGCTCAAGAGGCTGCAACAGCAGCAAACACAAAACTGTTAACAAGTACAACAAATGATGATGGGAAAGCAACTTTCAATGGATTGAAATTGGATTGGTATACAGATACTAATAGTAATGGTAAACAAGATCTTGATGAACCAACTTTTGCAGAGGCTGATATTAAACGATCTTATTGGGTAGTTGAAACAACTGCACCAGAAGGATATGAATTGTTAAAAGAATCAAAAGAAGTAGTTGTCTCTTTGGCAACGAAAGAAACAATTCAACTAGAAGTTGTAGATAAGAAGAAAACCGATTTGCCTTTTACAGGTGGTGCTGGGAGTACACTGTTAGTTATGATTGCTATAGGAGCAATTAGCGTCGGAACTATTGCAATTTCTATAGATAAAAAAAGACGTCAAGCTTAGAGTGATGCAGGAGGAAAGACTGATATGCGAAAGTTTAATAAATTAAAAAAAAAAATCGCCGGTCTTTTAGTCATTGTATCAATAGCGATAATCCTTTTAATGATCTTTGCTTTTTCATTAAAAAATAATATATTAGATGCAAAAGAACAAAATCAGGATAAGGTCATGATTAAAGTAAATGATATCCCCATTACTGAAGAAATTCTTGAAATAGATGGAAATCAGGCCGACGTTGAATTATCGACTAAAAAAAATAATTGGGTAAAAATTCCTTTGGAAAAGGGATTCTCAATATCACGAGTTTTGGAAAACGAGCAGGAGTCAGGTCTGCCAGCATTAGCTTCGGATGATTTTAATATAAAGGATGAAGTAGAGAAGCTAGAGAACAGTGAGCAAAAATCGGATACAATCGATCAGAATAAATCCGAAATTAATAAAGTGGATTCTTCTAATGATTTTACTAGTATTGCTTTTCAGACAATAGAAAAAAATAAAGATGTTGTCTATATTCGCTTAATTACAGGACAACCCTTAAAATTAAAAATTAATCGAAAAAATTCAAGTGAAAGTACTGTGAAGTTAGTTTATTTAGATGGGAAACATTCATCAGATACAATTCTTAAACTCGCTTATGATGAACAATTTTTAGAGCCAATTACTCCATTATCAGAGGAAGAAACAGCTAATGATCAACCAGAGGAGTTTACTACAGATGAAATCTCTGATGAGTTGGTACCAGATATTTTTGAAGCAGATTCTCGTGCGATTAGTGTTTCCAATCCATTTAAAGTAAGTGTTGATATTGATCGGTTGACAGGTGTTGCCCCGTTTGATACGACAGATGAACCAGGTTACGACAGCTCTCCAAACAATGATCGAGTTCGAACTTTTGATTCAGTTAACTATACCCTTAGAGCAGGGATTTCCATCAATACTTCTACTTATAAATCCTTAAGAGTCAGAGTAGATACAAAAGTGAATGGTGCTTGGCGGTTAGATAGTGCTGGAAAAGTAAGACAGACAGCAGAGTTGTTGAATGGAACATTAGTAAATGCTGCGAGCAATGGAACCAAAAACTCCACACATTCAACTTGGGTAAATGTGGAAGCGACCTCTGGACAAATCTTTGTTACTGAAACATTGAATACGTACGGTGGAGTAAATAATGATGAGCTTAATCCAGAGTTTGTATTGACTATTGAAAGTGCAGTAACTAATACTGGTTCGACTGTTTCAATCAATCAAGTGATTGATAAAAGTGTGTCACCTAATATGAGTGATAAAGTCTATTTAAGTGCAAAACCTTATGTGGACGTTAAGCTTACAATTAATTCTACTAAAGCTACTTTTGATAAAACTTCAGGAACTAATGACAAACCCAATAGTATGGTAGCTAGTACTGCCGCTTATGTCCAACTTAAACCTTTACCTGGAAGAGCAGATATTACATCAATGAAAGGTGTTACATATCCTGTTGGAGGGATAAAGTATAAAATTAAGCAAAAAATCTATTATAAAGAAAATGAAACAGCAGGATTAAAACAGTTAAAAATTGGCCAAGAAACACAACCCGTAGAAGTAATCGCTTTTGATGGTCTAACAGCATATACAATGCCTAATCCAAAATTTACTTCACAATTTCAATCATACGCTAATAACTATAAACCTGTTGATAGACAAGGAACAGCCGCTCCAGCTGGATATACAAATAAGGTATATCCGACACCTTGGACTGAACGACCAAGCTACTATAATATGGTTGGAATATATAATACTGGTAATCCAGTAGTCACTAATAATAAAACTGATTATGAAATTGAAGTTGAAAATAATGACTATGCTCCAATTGATGTGGGACCTAATAAATATTTAGTAAGTGGTTCAAAAATGAGTCCAAATGATAAACCGTTTTCTGTAGTTGCTATGCAAACTTTATTTCCATACCAATATTTGGAAGATAGAGTTGGGGTAAATGCAAGTTTAGAATATTTCTTTTCAGTTGATGAGATTAATTATGAGGATAAAGAACAAACTATAAATAGCACAATGAATTATTCTTGGGCTCGTAAATGGCCAGGTACTTTTGAAACTTATACTTTATTTGTTGATAAGTATAATACTGGATTAAGTACAGCGGATATAGGAACAAAGAATTGGGGAAGCATAGGAGATGGAAGTATCACGCAAGGGGATACTTTAAAAATTAGATTTTGGACCAATATAAAGAATCCTTTGGCTGATAAAAATGTATTTTATGGTAGATGGAATGCTAATAGCTTCGCTTACGATACTTCAAGAGTTTTTAGCGCTACAACAGGAAATATCACTTACTTTGGGGTTAGTAAGACCAATAATAATTTTCCAGATGTTAGTTTAAGAAGTCAATCAGATTTAGAGAATGCTTTTAACTGGTTTGATAATCCAAGTCAAGCATTGAAAACAGGTGCTATTTCTGCAGTGAAATGTGAAAGTAATATTACTTCCCCAGATGGGAAATCGACACCTGGAATTTATGTTCCAGTAAAAAATATTTCTCCAATAGGAGTTAATGATAATAGCGGAAATCCTAATATTGCACTAACTAATGCGTTTTTACTAAAAAAAGATAACACGCTAATGGATATGTTTCCTAAGACGGCACATAAGAACTATGAAGAAACAAAATATAATAAAGATGGAAAACTAGTTTCTTATCATAGTCCTTCTCCTTCTTGGGGAGATACGCTCTATATCAGAGGAATACTTATCCGCCCAACGATTGCAGCTGACAAAACCAACTACAACCCAACAGAAAAAATCACGTGGACAGCCAAAGGAAGTGTGACCAGTGGTTCTGATCAAAATCATAAAGTTCAACTGGATGTGACGATTCCCAAAGAAACAACCTATGAATTTGGTTCTGCGACGAATCATAAAGGCGAATCTCTTCCCAATCCGACGATTACGGAAAATAGTGATGGAACAAAAACACTGTGCTTTATTCAAGATTATCTTGTAGCTGGAAATTACAATCCAACAGTGAATTTTAAGACATCCATTATTTCGTCTGCTTTAAATTTTACCAATAACCAAGCAACTCTTTCAGCTAAAGTGGTTTCGCAAGTTTGGTTAGAAAATGATTCTTCTGTAACAGATACATCTTCAGTTGCCCAACGAACTAGTAACACTTCGGTTACGGTCAGTAATGCAGGTGTAATTGTAATTGATAAAGTTACCGATGCTCCTTTTATTGAATCTGGAAATGCAATGGATCCGGCCAATCAAGACGAGAAAAATCCGACGGATATCTCATTTACGATTTCCTATAAAAATCATTCAACTGGTAGCCTAGGAAATGTTCGAGCCTTAGATGTTCTTCCTTATAATGGAGACGGTCGAGGAACACAATACTCGGGAAGTTACAATGTAATCAATGCGACAACATTAGTTGGTAAAGGAGATCTTTGGTATACGAATATGAGTGTTTCTGTTGAACTGGATCCCAATTCTGTAAATTTATCTGATGGGAAATGGAAGAAATTAGGGAATGATCAAAGTGTATTAAGCA